>JAGQHR010000486.1 GCA_020431745.1 Candidatus Eiseniibacteriota bacterium | reverse complement strand
ACCGTCGAGACGGTGCGGGAGGCTCACCGCGAGATTCCCGAAGTGGGCCTGCTCGCGCTGCGTCGCAACTTCGGCAAGTCCGCCGCCCTCGCGACCGCGTTCGCGCGCTGCCGCGGGGACCGAGTCGTCACCATGGATGCCGATCTGCAGGACGATCCTGCGGAGATCCCGCTCCTGCTGGCCGACCTCGAACGCTACGATCTCGTGTCCGGTTGGAAGCGGCAGCGGCACGATCCCCTCAGCAAGACGATCCCCAGCCGGTTCTTCAATCGCGTGACGGCTTTGGTCACCGGGATTCCGCTCCATGACTTCAACTGCGGTCTCAAGGCCTACCGGCGGGAGGTCATCGAGTCGATCGAGCTCTACGGGGAGATGCACCGCTACATCCCGGTCCTCGCGCACCGCGAAGGATTCCGGGTGGGCGAGCGCGAGGTGCGGCATCACGCCCGCCGCTTCGGGCGATCCAAGTTCGGCGCCTCGCGGTTCCTCAACGGCTTCCTCGATCTGCTCGAGGTCATGTTCCTGGCCGGCGGGCGCCGGACCCCGCTGCACGTCTTCGGCCGGCTCGGAGTGGGCACGCTCCTGGTCGGGGTCCTCGTCAATCTCTACATGTTCACGATCTGGATCCTGGAGGGACGGCTGCGGGTTCGGCCGTTGCTCATCTTCGGGGTCATCCTCGTCATCCTGGGGATCCAGTTCGTCTCGATCGGGCTCCTGGCGGCGCTCATCCATGCCCCCGCGTCGCGCCAGCGGACCTATCCGGTGCGGACGGAGATCGCGCCCGTGACGCGAAAGCCTGCTACGATGGACCGATCCGAGACGGGGGACTGAGAGCGGACCGGGTCGATTCCAGACCCTGGGACGCAGGGGCGGGCGACAGGCGGAAGGGGTTTTCATGCGGACGGTAATCACGGGCGGAGCCGGGTTCATCGGATCTCATCTCTGCGACGCGCTGCTCGCCCACGGGCACGAGGTGGTCTGCATCGACAACCTCCTCACCGGGTCGGTCGACAACATCGCCCACATCCGCGACGCGAAGTTCGCCTTCGTCGACTACGACGTGACGAACTACCTGTACATCGACGGTCCCGTCGATCTCGTGCTGCACTTCGCGAGCCCCGCTTCCCCGATCGACTACCTGCGCTGGCCCATCCAGACGCTCAAAGTCGGGGCCATGGGCACGCACAAGGCGCTGGGTCTGGCCCGCAAGAAGGGGGCCCGCTTCCTCCTCGCCTCCACCTCGGAAGTCTATGGGGATCCGCTGATCCATCCCCAGCCGGAAGGCTACTGGGGCAACGTCAATCCGATCGGACTCCGGGGCGTCTACGACGAGGCCAAGCGCTACGCCGAAGCGCTCACCATGGCGTACCATCGCTATCACGGGGTCGACACGAAGATCGTCCGGATCTTCAACACCTTCGGTCCGCGCATGCGGCGCGACGACGGGCGGGCGGTGCCGAACTTCATCTACCAGGCGATCCACGGCGAGCCGCTCACCGTCTACGGAGACGGGTCGCAAACCCGCAGCTTCGGCTACATCACCGATCTGGTGCGCGGCCTCCTCATGCTCGCGGATTCGAATCTCAACGAACCGGTCAACATCGGCAACCCGCAGGAGATGACGGTGTTGGACATGGCCCGGACCCTGATCGAGATCTGCGGGAGCAAGAGCGAGATCATCTTCAGGGAGCTGCCGGAAGACGACCCCAAGGTGCGACAGCCGGACATCACCCAGGCCAAGGCCAAGCTGGGCTGGGAGCCGCAGGTCGACGTCCACGACGCCCTGCGTCTGACCGTGGAGTGGTTCCAGGGAGAGGGCAGCCGGCGCTGACCGGCGGGGACGAACGGGCGCGCGCGAGGAAGTGAACGAGGAAACGATGGCGCTACGCTGCATGGTCGTGATCCCGACCTACAACGAGGTCGACAACGTACAGACCCTGCTCCCGCGCATCCTCCAGCTCTCCAACTTCCAGGTTCTGGTCGTCGACGACAACTCCCCGGACGGCACCGCGCGGGCGGTCCGTCAGATGGCCGCGCAGAACCCGCGGATCCATCTGCTGGAGCGTCCCGGCAAGCTGGGGCTCGGTTCCGCCTACATCGCGGGGTTCCGTTATGCGCTGGAGCAGGGCGTCGACGTCATCTTCGAGATGGACGCCGACTTCTCGCACGATCCGGCGGCTCTTCCTTCGTTCGTGGAAGCGATCGACGACGCGGATCTCGTCCTCGGCTCGCGGTATCTCCACGGGGTCACGGTCGTCAACTGGCCGCTCAAACGACTCATTCTGAGCTACAGCGCCAATGTCTATGCCGGCATCCTCACCGGGCTCCCCGTGAAGGATGCGACCGGCGGCTTCAAGGCGTTCCGTCGCGAAGTCCTGGAAGCGATCGATCTCGACCGGATCCGATCCGACGGCTACTCGTTCCAGGTCGAGATGACCTTCCACTGCTGGCGCAAGGGATTCGTCATCAAAGAGATTCCCATCGTGTTCGCGGATCGTCGCGTCGGGATCTCGAAAATGAACCGGAAGATCATCTTCGAAGCGACGTGGATGGTTTGGCGGCTCTTCCTCCTGCGCGTCTTCACGCGCGAGCGCCGGGTCGGCCCGGTGGAGCGTTCGGTCGGCGAGACCGGGGAGGAGGGATCGGCCGAAGCGGACCCGGAGTGGTCCGCACCCCGCAAGGTCGGCCGGGCGGGTCAGGACGTTCGGAGCGGCGCCTAGCGTGAGTGTCCCAGCGCAGGGGACGACGGTCGACGTCTCGATCGTGATCGTCGTCTACCGGACTCCCGAGTTCTTGGAGCGTTGCCTGCAGTCGATCGCGGGGGCGAACCTCGCGCTCACCTCCGAAGTCCACGTCCTCGACAACGCCCCGCTCGACGAGCGTTCCCGGGAGATCTGCGCCGCCGCCGGAGCTTCCTACCGTCGCAACGAGAAGAACCTCGGCTTCGGGCGCGCCGTCAATCAGGGGATCGACGCCGCCCGCGGGCGCTACGTGCTGGTGCTCAATCCCGACGTCGAGGTCGCTCCCGGATCCATCGAGACCCTCGTCGCCTACGCGGATGCCGAGCCGGACGCCGGACTCGTGGCGCCGCGTCTGCACTATCCCGACGGGTCGCTCCAGCTCACCTGCCGCACCTTCTACACGCTGCCGATCTTCATCCTGCGGCGCACTTTCCTGGGCAAGCTGTTCCCGCAGGCGCGCATCATCCGGCAGCATCTGATGCTCGATTGGGATCACGAATCCTCGCGCGATGTCGACTGGTGCATCGGCGGGGCGCTCCTGGCCCGGACCAGCGCAATCGCGGACGTCGGCAAGATGGACGAGCGTTTCTTCCTCTACTTCGAGGACGTGGACTGGTGCTACCGCATGCACCAGCGCGGTTGGCGCGTCGTCTATCATCCGGCCTCGCGGATGATCCACCACTATCAGCGGGCGAGCGCGGGGTGGAAGCCCAGCCGCGGGCTCTGGCTCCATCTCGCGTCCACGGTCCGCTTCTACGAGAAGTGGAGCTTCGTTCTCTATTGGGTGAAGCTGCGGAGCACGTTCCTGCGACGGGCGGCCTTCTTCGGCGTGGATCTGGCCATGGTGGTGCTCGCCTTCGTGGTCGCCTACGCGCTCCGCTACTTCGCCGCCGATCTGCTGACCAAGCCGCTCTTCAGCTTCGACCGTTACAGCCGCTTCCTCGCGTTCGCGGCCGTGGTCGCGATGGGATCGTTCGCCAGCCTCGGGCACTATCGCGAGCGTTTC
>JAGQHR010000485.1 GCA_020431745.1 Candidatus Eiseniibacteriota bacterium | reverse complement strand
GTGGCCTCGGCGGTCGGCGGCCTGCTGCGGTCGTTCAGCGCCATCGTCGACGGCGCCGGAGACGACGCCTACCTCGCCGGAACGCGACCATACTCCGTCGCCGGTGCGCTCTTCGGCGTGTCCGCTCTCGTCGATCTTTCCGGCAACGATGTCTATCGCGGGGACGACGGCTCGATCGGAGCCGGCTGCTTCGGCGTCGGCTACCTTCACGATGGCGGAGGGCGTGATCTTTTCGAGGGACGCAACCTCTGCGAGGGCGCCGGCGCGTTCGGGATCGGGATCCTCCGTTCGGCCGCCTCGCCGGAAGCGCCGCCCGGACAGGAATTGCAGCCGGACCGCGGCTACGACGCCGGATTGCTGCCTGTGCCGGGAACGGGGGCGATTCCCGTTCGCGCGGACGACAACGACACCTACCTCGCTGCACGCTATGCGCAAGGCTGCGCCTCGACCTTCGGACTCGGACTGCTCGTCGACGACGCCGGCAGCGACGTCTACCGGGCCGGCGGTCTCTACTTGCACATCCCCCTTCTGCCGAACGATTTCCAGAGTCTGTCGCAGGGCTTCTCCATCGGGTTCCGACCCCGTGCGGCCGGTGGCGTCGGCATCCTCCTGGACGAACAGGGCAACGACTTCTACGACGCCGAGGTCTTCGCGCAGGGGACGAGCTATTGGTACTCGCTGGGACTGCTCTTCGACGGCGGCGGCAACGACCGGTACCTCGCGACCCAGTACGCTCAGGGAGCCGGCGTCCACCTGTCGATCGGATCGCTGTGGGACCGCGGGGGGGACGATCACTACGTGTCGAAGTTCGGGGTCACGCAGGGCATGGCGCACGACCTTTCCGTCGCGTTGTTCCGCGAGGAATCGGGGAACGACTACTACGCGGTGAGCGACGGTCAGGGGATCGCGATCACGAACTCGGTGGCCCTCTTTGTCGACGAGCAGGGCGACGACTTCTATGCGACGTTGAACGGCGGGCAAGGATCGGCCAACTATCGCCGCGGGTTCTCAGGGGCCGGGATCTTCTTGGATCTGGAAGGGTCGGATCGGTATCCCGAGGACGCCCGCGGCCGGGATGGCACGCTTTGGGCGGGCAGCGACTTCGCGATCGGGATCGATCTCGACCGCGACATCGAGATTCCGGGTGAAGTGGTGCCGGAGATCGTGCTCACCGCCGCGGATTCGGCGCGTGCGGTGGAAGAGTTGTTCGAGACGGCATCTCTCTGGGAGGTGGGGAGCGCGCGAGAGAAAGTGCGCCGGGCGCGCCAGGCGCTGATCGCGAAGGGGATCGAGGCGGTCGACTATGCGGCGGGCCTCGATCCCGAGGCGGAGTACGAGGATGGAGAGCCGCTCACGACCGAGACCGACCTGGTCTACCGCACGGTACGCGAGCTGGCCGACGCGTATCCGGATTCGATGGCGGCGCGGATCCTGCCGCGCCTGCGCGATCCCGACGAGCAGGTGCAGAAGAACGTGATCCGTCTGCTGGGCGAGCTGAAGCGGAAGGAAGCGCGCGCGCCTTTGGAGGCGATGCTGCGGGATCCGAAGCAGGACCGGCACTGGAACCGCATCCTCGGAGCGTTGGGGGACATCGGCGAGCCGGATTCGCGGCCCGCGGTGCGGCCATTCCTGAAGTCTCCGCAGGAAAGGCGGCGGATCATCGCGCTGGACGCGCTGCGGTCGCTGCGCGACACGACCGCGGTGCCGCTCATGATGCCGCTGCTGGACGACGAGATCTTCACCGTGCGCTCGGCCGCCATGGCGTCGATCGGGTCCTTCAAGACGGCTGCGGTCGAGCGGGTGATCACTCGTCTGGAGGCGCTGCGGTCCGCCCCGGCGCGTACGGGGGTGAGTGCGCGACCGGCGGATCGAGCGGATGGCTCCGGCAAGCCGCGTCGCGAGTCACGGGGATCGTCCGCGGGTGCCGCCCCGACTTCGTCCCGGATCGCGCTGGTGCGGATTCTCGGAAACATCGCCGGTGCACTGAAGGATGCGGACGATCCGGTTTCGTTGCGGGCCAGGGCCCAGGTGCGTGATGCGTTGCTCGAAGAGCTCGCGCCGCACCCGAGCGACGTCCCGGAGGATCGTGCCCAGGCCGGCGCCCGTGCGGCGGCGGTGACGGGGCTCTATCGCTTGGGCGGCCCGGAAATGCGGGATCGCGTCCGGAATCGCATGCTGGATGAGTACGATCCGTTGGTGAAGCGAACCTACGCGTGGGAAGAAGCGCGCGCCACGAAACAGGAAGCCGCGAACCAGGACTGATGTGGTCGTTCACCGCCGCAGCAAAGCGCAAAAAGGATCTGCACCGGTTCTCCGGATAGGGATCGTCGGAACGAATCGCTTCGTGAATCGCCAGGACTGAAACGGAGGCCCACCCATGCACGCGCGACGACTCGGAAACACGGATCTCTACCTCTCGGTGCTTGGGCTCGGCACCTGGGCCATCGGCGGCGCCGGCTGGAAGATGGGGTGGGGCGCGCAGGACGACGCGGAATCGATTGCCACCATCCAGCGTGCTCTCGATCTCGGGATCAACTGGATCGACACCGCCCCGGCCTATGGGCAGGGACATTCCGAAGAGGTCGTCGGCCGGGCGATCCGCGGACGGCGTGACGAGGTCATCGTCGCGACCAAGTGCGGCCTGGTCTGGGAGCCGGGCCAGTACGACGTGACCGAGCGTTTGACCGCGGACAGCGTCCGGCGCGAGATCGACGACAGTCTGCGCCGGCTGCAGGTGGAGGTGATCGATCTCTACCAGATCCATTGGCCGGATCCGGATCCACAGATCGAAGAAGCCTGGACGGTCATCGCGGAAGCGATCCGGGCCGGCAAGATCCGCTACGGCGGCGTCTCCAACTTCGACGTCGCGCAGATGCTGCGCGCGCAGGCGATCCATCCGATCGCCTCGCTCCAGCCCAACTTCAGCATGATCGCGCAGAAACCGATCACGGACGGGCTGCTCGAGTTCTGCGCCCGGGAACGGATCGGCGTGGTCGCCTACAGTCCGCTGGCGGGGGGACTCCTCACGGAGAAGATGAGCCGGGAGTGGGCCGAGTCTCTCCCCGAGGACGATTGGCGTTCGCGCAATCGGCGTTTCCGAGAAGACCTCTCCGCGAACCTGAAGCTGGTCGACGGACTGCGCGCGTTGGCCCACGCCGCGGGGCGGACGGTGCCCCAATTGGCGATCGCCTGGGTGCTGCACCACCCCGAGACGACGTCGGCGATCGTCGGTGCGCGGCGTCCGGCGCAGATCGAAGAGCTGGTCGCAGGCGCGGACTTCGAGCTCTCTGCGGACATGCTGGGCGAGATCGACGCGTTGCTCGCGGAACGGAGCCGCGCGCTCGCCGGCTAACGGAGATGCTTCAGGCCGTCATCCGCGGCGGGCGGGGCGCCGCCGGTCGGCCGTTGCGGGCTGGTCGCGGAGACCGGCGCATCACGACGATGACGAGGCGGTGGAATCGGGCGCGCCGACGATCAGCAAGCGATCGTTGACCAGATCGCGGAGGATCTCACGGGCGTCGTCGTGCCCCACACCCATCTCCAGCACCTGGTCGATCAGATCCGCGCCCGCGACACCGTGACGGGTCGCATCCAGAACTCCGCCCAGCTCCTCGGAGATCGCCGCGAGCTGTACGTCGATCACGCGCAACCAGCCGCCGGGGGCCACGGGGGAATCGAGCTGCGCGGTGAACAAGATCGTCTCCTGTCGCACGGCGCCGAGGGTGTCCGGCGCAGCGAGGTCGAGCGTCA
>JAGQHR010000484.1 GCA_020431745.1 Candidatus Eiseniibacteriota bacterium | reverse complement strand
CCGAGTCGTACATCACCGCCTACTCCACGATCGAAGATCGGGTCTTCATCGCGCCGCAGGTCGCGACTTCGAACGACAATTTCATCGGACGGACGGAAGAACGTTTCCAACATTTCAAGGGCGTGACCGTGCGCCGGGGCGGCCGCATCGGGGTCGGATCGGTCATCCTTCCGGGAAAGACCATCGGACCCGACGGTGTCGTCGCGGCCGGCTCGGTCGTGACCCGGGACGTGCCCGAGCGGCAGATCGTCCTGGGCAATCCTGCCCGCCCGTTCCGTCCCGTACCGGAAGAACAGCTGCTCGACAATCAAGGATGGCCTGAGTAGGGACGGGGTCCGTCCTTCGGAAGGAGTGTCCGCACATGCGTGTACCGTTGCTCGATCTCGCTTCACAGTATCGTGATCTGCGCGAGAACATCATGGAAGCGATCGACCAGACCCTGGGGTCCGGCGCCTGGGTCCTGGGCCCGAAGGTGGCCGAGCTCGAGAAGGCGATCGCCTCGGTGGTTGGCGCGTCGGCCGGAATCGGCGTCGCATCGGGAACCGACGCCATCCTGCTCTCTCTCCGCGCTTGCGGCGTGGAGCATGGGGAGGAGGTCATCTGTCCTCCCTTCACCTTCTTCGCGACGGCGGGCTGCATCCACCGCGTGGGGGCCCGGCCGGTCTTTGTCGACATCGATCCCGAGACGTTCAACATCGACCCCGTCTGCTGGAAAAGGCGATGACGGCAAAGACGCGCGTCGTCATGCCGGTGCACCTCTTCGGCCAGTCGGCCGAGATGGACCCCATCCTGGATCTTTGCCGGACCCGGAACGTCGCGGTCGTGGAAGACGCCGCGCAGTCGATCGGTGCCACCTACAAGGGCCGCCCCATCGGGTCGCTGGGGGACACCGCCTGCTTCTCGTTCTATCCGACGAAGAATCTCGGGGGAGCCGGAGACGGCGGCATGATCACGACGTCGAACGCGGATCTCGAGGCCAAGCTGCGGATCATGCGCGTCCACGGTGCGCAGCCGAAGTACTATCACAAGTTCGTCGGGTTCAACAGCCGACTCGATGCCGTGCAGGCCGCGATCCTGAAGGTGAAGTTGGAGCACCTTCCGAAGTGGGCCAAGGCACGCCAGGAACGGGCGGCGACCTACGACGCCGCTCTCGGATCCATCGACGGCATCCGCGTCCCCAAGCGAACCGTGGAGGGCGACCACGTCTACAACCAGTACACGATCCGCGTTCAGCGCGGCTCGCGTGACGAGCTCCAGAACCACCTCAAGGAGCAGCAGATCGGAACGGAGGTCTACTATCCGTACCCGCTGCACATTCTGCCCGCCTTCGCCGGACTCGGATACAAGGAGGGGGACTTCCCGGTCTCCGAGCGCGCGGCCAAAGAGGCGCTCTCGCTGCCGATCTCTCCCGAGCTGACGCCCGATCAGCAGCAGTTCGTCATCGAGACGATCCGCGACTGGGCGAAGCGCCACTAGTTCTGCGGAGCCGCCGGATCCGATCGCTCCCCAGCGCGCACGCGGCAGGAAGCGATCGGGACCGGGCAACGTTTGCCGTGTGCGGTTCGAGGCGCCGAGCGCGCCCCGGGCCGCACCGGCGTTTTCAACGGGATGATCCCTGACCGAGGGCTCCGCGCCGCACCGGCTCGATGCTCCGAGGTCGCCGACCCTGCATCCTGCGGGATCGATCGGGCGCTCTGCATGATCCGCACGCCGCGCGCGATCAGGCTCCTGCGAGCGCGCTCCGAATGCTCCCGAGAAACGCGCCCAGCTCCCCCGCCGGGTCGCCGCTCTCGGACACGATTTCGATCAGGCGCGCCCCGATCACGACACCATCGGCCACCGGAGCGATCTTCGCGGCATCTTCCGGTGAACGGATCCCGAACCCGACCACGACGGGAAGCTGCGTGTGCCGGCGCACCGTCTCCACCTGCGCTCTCAGATTCGCGGCATAGGGGCCGCCCTGCCCGGTCACCCCCATCCGCGAAACGCAGTACACGAATCCCTTCGCCGCCTGCGCGAGGAGGCCGATCCGCTCGTCCCGGGTGGTCGGAGCGACCAGCAACACCGAATCGAGCCCGTGGCTCGCGGCGGCCTGCCAGAGGTCAGGCAGCTCCTCGGGCGGAAGATCGGAAAGCAGGAGACCGGACACGCCGGCGGCTTGTGCGCGGGCGCAGAAGGCATCGACTCCGTAGGCCAGGATCGGATTGACGTAGCTCATGAAGACGAGCGGCAATCCCCATTCGGACGATCGGGTCTCGACTTCGTGGAGGATCCGATCCACCGTGACACCGGCCTCCAGCGCCGCATGCGACGATCTTTGGATGGTCGGGCCGTCGGCCAGAGGATCGGAGAACGGAATCCCCAGCTCCAACACGTCCGCGCCGGCGGCCGCCAGGGCACGCACCGCGGCGTCGAACGTGTTCCAGTCGGGATAACCGGCAGTCAGGTACGGCACGATCGACTTTCCGCCCTCGGCGCGCCGGGTTTCGAGCGCAATCCGGGCGGAACGGAATGCAGACCGCGGTGACGAAGCATGAGCGGAATCGGAAGGGTGACGCGGGGGCTCAGCCATGCGCGGCCAGTCGATCGGCGGCCTGATAGCAGAGCAGCGCCTTCTCGTATTGCCCCTTCTTGTCGTGCGCCACGCCCAGGTAGTAGTGCGCCCGGCTGTTCTCCGGATCCAGCTCGCACACCCGATTGAGGCACTCGATCGCGCGTCCGGGCTGGTCCTTCTTGTTGTAGGCGAGCCCCAGATGATAGAGCGCGCGGATCGACTCCGGCTGGCCTTTCAGGCACTGCTGCAGGAGACGGACCGAGGCCTCGTACATCCCGGTCTTGAAGTAGAGCACACCCAGGTGATAAGCGGCTTCCCAGTGCGAGGGATCGATCGCGAGCGCGCGCTTGAGCGCCGCCTGCGCCTCTTCCGGCTTCTCTTCCATGAGCGCGACTCCGAGATTGAAGTGCGCGAGGACGCAGCCGGGATCGATCTCCAGCGCCTGTTCGAACTCGGCGATGGCCTGCTTCTTCATGCCGAGATCGCCGTAGGAGGCGCCGAGATTGCAGTGCGTCTCGACGCTGCGCATGTCGATGGCAAGAGCTCGTTGGAACGATTCGATCGCCCGCCTCGGATCACCCAGGCGGTCGAGGATCACGCCGATGTTGATCTGTGCTTTGATCATCGCGGAATCCAGCTCGACGCAGCGTTCGAAGGAATGCAACGCCTCGTCATCGCGTTCCAGACGCATCAGGGTGACGCCCTCCCGGAAGAAGGATGTCGGGCGTTCGGGATCCAGCCGAATCGCCTTCTGATGCGAGAGGAGTGCCTCGTCCAATCGATCGAGGGCCTCCAGCAACCGTCCCCTCAGGGTCCAGTAGGGAGCCCGTTCTGTCTTCGACCAGGATGACTCGAGGAGCTCGAGCCCCCGCTCCGGGTTGCCCGCACGGCGATGCGCTTCGCACGCCAGCTCGATCAGATCGAAATCGACCGCTCCCTCGGCGAGATGGTTCTCGATGCGGGAAACCGCGGCGCCGGTACGGCCGCCTTCCAGGTACGCCCGCACCAGCTGGGAGAGCAGCTCGCGATCCTCGGGGCGCGAGCGAACCTTGCGTTCGAGGTCGGTGATCCGCCTTTGGACTCGTTCGTCGTAGCTCACGTTGTTCTAGCCTGCTGCTGAAAGGGTGGGATCGGGTCCCAGCTCCGTTGGGACCCATGAAGAACCCACGATAGGCAGGCCCCCGCGGGAAGTCAACGCCGGAGCAC
>JAGQHR010000483.1 GCA_020431745.1 Candidatus Eiseniibacteriota bacterium | reverse complement strand
GCTCACAATGGTCCCGTCTCGCGTCTGCATCTTGCCAGTTTCGGGCAGCGTGCGACAGGGCGCGCGACCTTGCGAGGCCGAGGTGCCCAGTGGCACACTTCCGATTCCGTTGCGGTCGGGATCTCCCACGGCGAAGCATCCGGACGGCAACGAACAGAGACGGATCCAACGGTGACAGATCGCACAGAGACAGATCGCACAGAGACAGACCGCACAGAGACAGCATGACGCATCGACTCGACTACAGGACCTGGGGCGATCCGTCCCGACCCGCGCTAACGCTGCTCCATGCAGGCGCGCTCTCCTGGCACGAGTGGGAGCCGTTCGTCGAGACCTGGTCCAAACGCTACTTCTGCATCGCGCCGACGGCGCTCGGCCACGGGGCGAGTCCTGCGGTGGATCGGCTGAGCTTTCCCGAGCTCGGCGCAGCGGTGATATCGCTCCTCGACGAGCTGCAGGTGCCGCGAACCCATCTGGTGGGATCGTCCATGGGGGGCGTGACCTCGCTCTATCTGGCGACCACGCAGCCGGAGCGAATCGACCGACTGGTGCTCTACCGCTGCTCTTACCGCACGGGTCCGGCGGTCGCGGCGTCACTGACGGTGATGCAGGATCCGGAAACTTGGAAGCGCTGGGGGCTGGAGGACACGCTTCGCTCTCTGCACGACCCGCAGGGTGGTCCGGATGCCTGGCGCACCGTCCTCCGGCGTGTCAAAGAACTGGTCGCGACGGAGCCGGCGTCGTTCGACCTCGAAGCAGTGCGCGCAGTGACCGCGCCGACGCTGGTGATCTGCGGCGATCGGGATCCTTTGGTTCCGTTGGAAGACGCGGTGACGCTCTACCGATCGATCCCGGCCTCGGCCCTGTGGATCGTGCCGGGCGCAACCCACTTGATCAGCGCGGAAACGATCCGCCGCCCCGCCTTCGAGCAGGAAATCCTGCGGTTCCTGAGTCATCCCCTGCCTTGAGGCGGATGACTCTGGACATCGACACCCAACCGTTGCTCCAGCACAACTGAAACCGGCGTCCACGAACGATTGGCCGTGTGTGACTCCCTCAGTATCGCCTAGTCGTGCCGTTCCGCGTCGTGCCCTGTCGTGTCGTGTCGTGTCGTACCGTGTCGTGCGGTGCCGCGAGTTGGCGAGCCGCGTCGGGTGGTATCGCTTCGTTTTGCCTCGTCTGGTGCCCAGCCATGCCGTGCCGTGCCGTGTCGTGCCGCGCCGAGTTCTGCCGTGCGGCGGCGCGCCGCCCCCGCCCACACCGCACGCGCTGACGGGTCAGTCGTTCCAGTCGTAGAAGCCGTGGCCGGTCTTCTTGCCGAGCTTGCCTTCCGCCACCATCCTCCGCAGCAGCTCGGGCGGACGGAACGCTTCGGACTGCAGCCGCTCGTGCAGCGACTCGGCGATCGAGAGCCGCACGTCGAGGCCGACGAGATCGGTGAGACGGAGCGGTCCCATCGGATGCGCATAGCCGAGCGTCATCGCGGTGTCGATGTCCGCGGCGGAAGCCACACCCTGCTCGACCATCCGGATGGCTTCGAGTCCCAACACCAGACCGAGCCGGCTGGTCGCGAAGCCGGGGGCGTTGCGCACCGTAATCGTGGTCTTCCCCATCCGCTCGCCCAACGCCTGCGCCGCAGCGATGGTCTCCTCGGACGTGCGCTCGCCGCGCACCAGCTCGAGCAGCTTCATGATGGGTACGGGATTGAAGAAGTGCATCCCGACGACGCGCTCGGGACGGCCGGTCACGGACGCGATCTCGTCGATGCTGAGCGAAGACGTGTTGGACGCGAGGAACGCACCGGGCGGGCACGCTTCGTCGAGCGCACGGAAGATCTGCTGCTTGAGCTGCATCTGCTCGGGCACGGCCTCGACGGCCAGATCGACATCGGTGGCGGCGGCGCGCATGTCGGTCGACGTCTCGACGCGCGCCAGGGTCTCGTCGCGTTGCGCCTCGGTGACCTTGCCGCGCTCGACTCCCTTGTCGAGCATGCGCCGGATCGTCGTCATCCCGCGTTCGATCATCTCGTCGGAGACATCACACAACCGCACCCGGCAACCGGCCTGCGCACCGACCTGCGCAATGCCCGCGCCCATCGTTCCCGCTCCGATCACGACGATCCGCCGCACATCCATCACGCTCTCCTTCTATGCTTCTCGCTACAGCTTCTCTCGCGGTCTCGGCGGGCTACGCCGCTGTTGCGTGATGCCCGTGTCTCTTCTTCAGGGCTTCTTCCGGTTCAGGAACTCCTGCATCCGACGGTGCTTCTCCGGGGTCTCGAAGAGCACGGCCTGCGCGACCGACTCCAACGTCTGACCGATCTCGAACCCGGGGAACGCGGCGTTGAGCGCCAGCTTGGCGAGCCGGACGGCGAGCGTTCCCTTCTCCAGGATCGTGTTCGCGAGCGACTGCGCCTCGTCCAGCACCTGCTCGTCCGGCACCACGCGATGGACCAGTCCGATGCGAAGCGCTTCCTCCGCATCGATGATCCGGCCGGTCAGCACCAGCTCCTTGGCCCGGCTGAGTCCGATCAAGCGCGGCAAGCGCTGCGTTCCACCCGCCGCAGGGATGATCCCGAGCCCGACTTCGGGCTGACCGAAACGCGACGAGGCGCCGGCCACGCGCAGATCGCAGGCCAACGTCATCTCGCACCCGCCGCCGAGGGCGAATCCTCGAATGGCGGCGATCACGGGCGCAGGAAACGATTCGATCTGACGGAAGAGGCGGGCGTTGATCGCCGCGAGCGAGCCGACGGCGTCGCGCGCTTCGAGCTCGGCGATGTCGGCCCCCGCCACGAAGGCCTTCTCCCCCGCACCGGTGAGGATGACGGCACCGATGGAGTCGTCGGGCTCGAGCTGGCCGAGGGCGGCGCCGAGCTCCCGGACCATCTCCAGATTGAGGGCGTTGCGCACCTCGGGACGATTGAGGGTGATCCGGACGCAGGGGCCTGCGCGGTCGATGAGAACGGTCGCCATGGGTTCCTCCTCCGCACCGCAGTGTGGACGATTCCCCAGGCGAACGAAAGCGTCTCTACCGGCCCTCTACGGGCCCAGCTCTACCAGCCTTCCTCGACGAGGATGCGGAAGAGCAGCGCCGCGGTCTGCGCGCAGATGGTGGGCAGGCGGTTGCGGATCGAACGGGAGATGCCCTCGCCTGATTCGGTGTCGGCAGGCTCGATTCCGATGAGGTCGATTCCTCCCTGAGGTAGGTCGTCCTCGAGCCAGAAGGCCAGGTGTTCCATCTTCATCGACGCGGCCCGTCCGTAGTGGCGCAGCAGGGTCAAGCGTCCCTGCCCCTCCAGGTGCCAGTGGAAGACGGTGCCGGGCTTCTCCCCCAGGACGACGGTGTCGATGAGGACGATCCGTCGGCGATCGTCCAGCAACGGATCGAGCCGATTCGACTCGGTCGCGCACTCGATCCAGTCGACCAGCGCACCGGGCTCGAAACGGGTCGCCAGCGCAAGGGAGCCTTGCACGGCTTCCGCCGCGTTCGCCTGGGAGGGTTGGCCGTGCCGCGCGCATCCGATCTCGCCGATGAGCGTGCGGACCCTCCCCATCACCCGCAGCGGCAGCCCCTCGTCGCGCCGCGTGGGGTCTCCCAGCGCCACGATTGCGATGGGAGCCTTGGAACCGGTGATGGGCTGGATCTTCTGCACGGAGCCTCCTGACGGGAGACGGACGGGAGACGGATGGGGCACGACTTCATCCCGGAGATTCGGCAGCCGAAACGCGCTCCTTGACCCCACCGTACGCGGCGGCTTTG
>JAGQHR010000482.1 GCA_020431745.1 Candidatus Eiseniibacteriota bacterium | reverse complement strand
GCTCGGCTCCGAGGAGTTCCAGGCGGCCGCGGAGCACATCCGGACAGTCCTGGAAATGGCCGAGCCCGAAAGCAACGCGATCGAGTCGGTCGGCCTTCGTTCGCTGGCCGCCACCCTGGCGGACTTCCCGCGGGACGTCGCATTGCGGATCGCGCACAAGATGGGAATGCCGATGGGGATGCAGCTCCTGTCCTGGCGGGATCAGCTCGAGCGGAGCGGGAAGGGCAATCCCCGCAGCCGCAACGAGGAGATCCTGCGCAAGGCGGGGGAGATGGCAGCCGATCGACAGACCAGGGCGGGAAGATCGAACCGCCGCGCGGGGGAACCGTCATGAGCAGGATTCTCAAAGGGGGCGGCGGCGACTCGCCCGAGCGCACCCCGTCGGTCGGCGCCGGGCGCCTCATCAAGCATCAGGTCGCCGACGCCCACGAGGACGCGGAGCGCATCCGCCGGGAAGCGGAGGAGGAGGCCGCCCGCATTCTCGAGGAGGCACAGGACCGCGCCCGCCGTCTGGAGGCGGAGGCGAAGGAGCAGGGATACGAAGCGGGCAATCACGAGTGGTCGGTCCGGATCCTCGAGCTCGCTTCGGCGCAGCAGCGACTGCTCGACGAAAGCCGGACCCAGCTTCTTCAGCTTTCGGTCAAGCTGGCGCAGAAGATCCTCGGGCACGAGCTGCAGTCGCGCCCCGAATCGCTGGGCGATCTCGTGCTGAAAGCGGTGCGTGGTCTGCCGCAGCAGGGCAAGGTGCAGGTCCGAGTCCGGCCGGCGGATCTGGAAAGTCTGCGCGCACAGAAGACGCGTCTGCTCGCCGAGATCGGTCAGCGCGCGGAGCTGGAGATCCGGGAAGACAGCTCGATCGAGCTGGGCGGCTGCATCGTCGAAACTCCCGTCGGCATCATCGATGCGCGGATCGAAACGCAGCTGCGGGTCCTGGAGAAGATCCTGCTGGACGGCAAGTCGGGAGCGGAGCCGCAATGACGTCCCCGGATGACGCGCTGCTCGATCTTTCGGCCCTCGATCAGCTGCTCGATCAGGCCTCTCCGCTCGAGGTGCGCGGTCGCGTCACCGGGCTGGTCGGCATCGTGGTCAAGGCCGTGCTGCCCGAAGCGTGGGCCGGCGAGCTCTGCTACATCCGCAACCCGCAGACGGATCGTCTGGTCCGCGCGGAGGTCGTGGGGTTCGATCGCAACGAAGCGCTCCTGATGCCGCTCGGCGAGCTGGCGCAGATCGGGATGGCGAGCGAGGTCATCCCCACCGGTCGCGGTCTCACGGTGCGCGTGGGACCGGGGGTCCTTGGACGGGTCCTCAACGGGCTGGGCGAGCCGCGCGATGTCGCCGAGAAGGGACCGCTCACGACCGAGCGGGAGTATCCCGTGATGGCCCCCCCACCCGATCCTCTGTCGCGGCGGCGGATCCAGGATCCGATGCCGATCGGGATCAAGGCGGTCGACAGCGTGCTCACCGTCGGCGAGGGGCAACGCGTCGGCCTCTTCGCGGCGGCCGGCGGAGGCAAGAGCACGTTCCTCGGCATGGTCGCACGCAACACTGCGGCCGACGTCAACGTGATCGCGCTGATCGGCGAGCGGGGTCGCGAAGTCAACGACTTCATCGAAGAGAGCCTGGGACCGGAAGGGATGGCCCGATCGGTGGTCGTCGTCGCCACGTCGGACGAACCCTCGCTAGTGCGATTGAAAGCGGCCTATGTCGCGCAGGCCATTGCCGACTACTTCCGCGATCAAGGACAGCGCGTGATGCTGATGATGGACTCGGTGACCCGCTTCGCCCGCGCGCAACGCGAGGTGGGATTGGCGGCAGGAGAGCCGCCGGCCCGCGCCGGCTTCACGCCCTCGGTCTTTTCCGAGCTGCCGCGGCTGCTCGAGCGGTCGGGCAACTCCGATCGCGGATCGATCACCGCGTTCTATACCGTGCTGGTCGAAGGCGATGACATGACCGAGCCGGTCGCCGACGAGGTGCGATCGATCCTGGACGGACATATCATCCTCTCCCGTGCGATCGCGGCCACCGGACACTATCCCGCGATCGACGTGCTCGCGAGCGTGAGCCGCGTCTTCCCCGCGATCACCGACGCGGAGCACCAGAAGGCGGCCATGCGCCTGCGAGAGCTGCTCGCGATCTACAACACCAATCGCGAGGCGATCCTCTACAACATCTACAAGAAGGGCAGCGATCCCAAGATCGACGAAGCGATCTCGCGGATCGACCAGATCCAGTCGTTCCTGCGTCAGGGGACGCACGACCAGGTTTCCTACGAGGACTGCCGCGCGCTCCTCGCGAAGATCTGAGCCCCACCATGGACCTGCGGTCTGCGCACGACGCTGAGTACCCGCACGACTCCGGATCACGTCCACGCCGTCCCGCGCCCATCGCGGTCCGGCAGCTCTTCTCGAAGCACCTCGACCTGCGTGCGGTCCTCGACGCCGTGCTCGAAGGGAGGAGCGGGGCGCTGCGGGTGACGGCGGACGGCCGTGCCGCCTATCCGGCCGTCTCGCGGATCTTCTCGAGAGTCTCCCAGCGCTCGTAGGCCGCCAGGATCTCCTCCTCGATCGTCGCCAGCCGGTCCTTCGTGGTCGCGATCTCGTCCGTCCGCGTCCGATAGAAGTCCGGGGACGACAACAGCGTGAACAGCCGGTTCTTCTCGACCTCCAGCTTCTCGATGCGGTCGGGAAGAGCGTCGAGCTCGCGCTTCTCCTGGTAGCCGAGCTTGCGGGCCTTGGCCGACACGGCGCTCGATCCCGACTCGTCACCACTGCTCCGTTTCGTTCCACCGGCCGCGGCACTCGACCGAGTGGCCAAACGCTTGGACTCGGTCTCGTCCGCTTTGCGTTGACGCAGCCAGTCCTCGTAGCCGCCGGCGTACTCCATCCATCGACCCGCGCCTTCGAAGACGAGCGTCGAGGTGACGACGTTGTCGAGAAACTCCCGATCGTGCGAGACGAGGAGCACGGTGCCATCGAAACCGGCCAGAAGATCCTCGACCAGCTCCAGCGTCTCCAGGTCGAGGTCGTTCGTCGGCTCGTCCAGGACCAGCAGGTTGCACGGACGGGACAACACCTTCGCGAGCTGCAGGCGCTTGAGCTCACCACCGGAGAGCTTGGTCACGGGCCCCTGGATCTGCTCGTTGGAGAAGAGAAAGTCGCGCAGGTACCCGACCACGTGGCGTTCGGTGCCGCCGACGGTCACGGTATCGCGTCCCTCTCCTACGTTCTGGAACACCGTCTTGGTGGGATCGATCGTGTCATGGAGCTGCTCGAAATAGGCGACTTCGACCTTGGCGCCCGTCACGACCTCCCCGACCTTGGGGAGCAGCCGTCCCAGCAACAACCGGAGCAGGGTGGTCTTTCCGGACCCGTTCGGACCGACGATCCCGATCCGGTCGCCGCGCTGCACGGTGACGGAGAGATCGGCCACGACCGGCCGCGTATCGGCCGCAGCATCGTAGGAAAACGTCACGTGCCGCGCCCGCAGCACGATCTTGCCGGACTTCTCCGCTTCCTGGAGCTGCGCGGCCACCGCTCCCTGCTCGGTCCGGCGGGCCCGCCGCTCTTCCCGCATCGCCTGAAGCGCACGTACCCGCCCCTCGTTGCGGGTGCGCCGCGCCTTGATCCCCCGGCGCAGCCAGGCCTCCTCCTGCGCCAGCTTCTTGTCGAAGAGCGCGGCCTGCTCCGCCTCCACTTCCAGCTCCGCGGCGCGTCGCTCCAGATAGTCGCCGTAACCGCCCCGATAACTGCGCAGCTTGCCCCGATCCA
>JAGQHR010000481.1 GCA_020431745.1 Candidatus Eiseniibacteriota bacterium | reverse complement strand
CAGTGCTCGGATTTCCTCCCCGTGGAGCGAGGCGGTCCCGATCTGCATCTTGAATCCGTTGTACTCGATGGGATTGTGGCTTCCGGTGACCATGACGCCGCCGTCCGCCGGCAGGTGCACGACCGCGAAGTAGAGCCCGGGCGTGGGCACGATCCCCACGTCGAAGACGGTGAGGCCGGAATCGGTCAGTCCCCGCCCCAGCGCCTCCACCAAGCGCGGCGAGGAGTCACGAACGTCGCGCCCCACGGCGACCGTGCGTCCCTCCGCTGCACGCAGGGCGGCCCCGTAGGCCCGACCGAGGGAATAGGCGAACTCATCGGTGAGCTCGGTGTCCGCGATCCCGCGGACGTCGTATTCGCGAAAGACGGTCCAGTTCAGCACGCGCGATCCCTCCTGCTCGGCCTCGGCCGAGGTGCCTCAATGGGCGGCGCGCTCGCGCTTGGGCGAGCGGAGAAATGCATCGATGAACGGATTGAGGTCTCCGTCCATGACCGCCTGGATGTCCCCCGTCTCCTGGCTCGTGCGATGGTCCTTGACCATCGTGTAGGGCTGGAAGACGTAGCTCCGGATCTGGTTGCCCCAGGCGATGTCCTTCTTGTTGCCGGTGATGTGGCCCAGCTTCTTCTCTTCCTCTTCCCGCAGATGTGCCCAGAGCTTGGCCCGCAGGATCTTCATCGCGAACTCGCGATTGCGATGCTGCGAACGCTCCGCCTGCGATCCGACCACGATCCCGGTCGGAACGTGGGTGATGCGAACCGCGGATTCCGTCTTGTTGACGTGCTGTCCGCCGGCTCCGCTCGCGCGGAAGGTGTCGACCCGCAGATCCTCGTCGCGGATCTCCACGTCGGCGGCCTCCTCGACCTGCGGCAGCACGAACACCGACGCGAACGAAGTGTGCCGACGCTTCGCCGCGTCGTAGGGAGAGATGCGGACGCAACGGTGGATACCGTTCTCGGATTGCAGGTACCCGTAGGCGTACTCGCCCTCGATTTCCACGGTCGCATCCTTGATGCCCGCCTCTTCCCCGGGCTGGTAGTCGAGGATCGATGCTTTGAAGCCGTTCTCCTCCACCCAGCGTAGGTACATGCGAAGCAGCATCTCCGCCCAATCCTGGCTCTCGGTGCCTCCGGCCCCGGGGTGGATGGCGATCACCGCGTTGTTGGCATCGTGCTCGCCGTCGAGAAGGGTGGTGAGCTCGAAGGCCTCCAGGTCCTTCAGGAATCGCGCCGCCATCTCGGCAGCTTCGCCCGAAGCACCCGCCTCGTCCTCGCTGGCCAGCTCCAGGAGCACACCCAGGTCGTCGTGCGCGGTCTGGAGCGTTTGCATGCGGGAGACGTGATGCTTGAGGAGCTTGAGCCGGTGCACCAGCTCACGGGCCTCCTGGGGGCGATCCCAGAAGCCCGGCGCGCTCATCTTCTGTTCGGCGTCCGCGATTTCCTTGCGCTTCGTATCGAGGTCAAAGATAGCTCCGCAGCGCCGTCAGCCGTTCGTTTCCTTCAGCGAAGACCTTGTCCACCTCGATCATGATGCGTTTCCTCCCCCCGGCTGGGGTGTCCGGCCCAGTTTCCAATGCGAACGAATGCGAGCCCAGAGCGACCGCGCCGTGTTCGCGAGATCCTCCAGGCTCCCCGTGTTTTCCACCACCCAGTCGGCCTCCGACGTCCATTCGGATTCCGGCCGCTGATGGCTGATGCGCCGCTCGGACTCCTCGCGCGACATCCCGCGTTTCTCCAGGCGTTCCAGCCGATCCGCGAGCGGCGCGGTGACGACCACGACTCCGTGGGGACGGTATCGGTGGATCCATTCCAGCAGCAGAGCCGCGTCGAGCAGGATGATACCGGCGTACCCGGACGCCTTCAAGGCCTCCACCCGGGCCTCGATCCGCTCGAGGATCCAGGGATGGACAAGACCGTTGAGATCGATCAGCGCCGCTTCGTCACGAAACACGATCTGCGCCAGGCGGCCCCGGTCGATGCTGCCGTCGGTCCGCACGACCTCGTCGCCGAATCGCGCCACCAAAGACTCGTAGACGGTCGAGCCGGGCATGAGCGCCTCGTGACCGAGCCGATCCGCCTCGATGAGCGGCGGCTCGAACTCCTCGACCCACGCCCGGACGAGGGTGGTCTTTCCCGTCCCGATCCCGCCGGTCACCCCGAGGACGTAGGGCGGACCGGCCGCCATCACGCTCCGCTTCATCGGTGCGCCTCCTCCCAGGTCGCGCCCACGCCCAGCTCGACGTGCAACGGAACCATGAGATCGACGGCCTGCTCCATACAGCCGCGGACGATCTCGCTCACTTCCACGGAATGAGCCGCGGGAGCCTCCACGACAAGCTCGTCATGGACCTGCAGAAGCAGCCGCGCGCCCGTCTCCGAGCGCGCGAGCTCGCGATCGACGGCCAGCATCGCGCGTTTGATGACGTCCGCTGCCGAACCCTGGATCGGAGTGTTCGCGCAAACACGCTCGGCTTGGGAACGCACCGCGGGCTCCGGGCTGTTGATCCCCCGCAGGATCCGCCGCCGTCCCAGGATCGTGCGCGTGTACCCGTGCGCCCGCGCGAAGGCGAGGTTCTCTTCGAGGTAGGTGCGCACGCCCGGCATCTTCGCGAAGTAGTCCTCGATGAAGGAGCGTGCTTCAGTCATCGGAATCCCCATTTCGCGGGAGATCCGCTGCGGACCCATTCCGTAGATGACGCCGAAATTGATCGCCTTGGCCCGGGAGCGGAGCTCGATTCCGACCGCCTCCGCTTCGACTCCAAAAAGGCGCGAGGCGGTGGCCGTGTGCACGTCGTAGCCGCTCCGGAACGCCTCCTGGAGGCCCGGATCGCGCGAGAGGTGGGCCAGGATGCGCAGCTCGACCTGCGAGTAGTCGGCCGAGATCAGGACGTGTCCGTCGGCGGCCACGAACGCCTTGCGGATCTCCCGGCCTTCCTCGTTGCGAATCGGGATGTTCTGGATGTTGGGATCGCTGGACGAAAGACGTCCGGTCGCCGCCACCGCCTGGTGGAACGACGCGTGGATGCGCCCGTCGCCTGGATCGACGAGCAGGGGCAGCGCGTCGACATAGGTTCCCTTGAGCTTGGAGAGTGCCCGATGCTCGAGCACGAGCTTCGGGACGGGGTGCCGTTCCGCGAGCGCCTCGAGCACCTCGTGATCGGTGGAGTAGCCGGTCTTGGTCTTCTTCCTCTTGGGCAGACCCAGCGTTTCGAAGAGAACTTCGCCGAGCTGCGAAGGCGAAGCGATGTTGAACTCCACGCCCGCGAGACGATGGATCTCTTCAGTGAGATGCGCGAGCCGGCTCTCGAACTGCGTCGAGAGCGCCTGCAGGAAGGGAACGTCGAGCGCGATCCCCGCGTCCTCCATCCGCGCGAGCACCCGCACGAGCGGGCCCTCGAGATCCGTCCACAACGACCAGAGCTCCTGCTCCCGCAGCCTCGATTCCATTTCGCCGCGCAGGCGGAGCGCGATGTCCGCCTTCTCCGCGACCGGCTCGACCGCCGCGCGCGGCTCCAGGTCCTGATAGCTCAGACGGTGCTTCCCGCTGCCGAGGACATCCTCCTCCGGAATGAGCGCATGTCCCAGGTGCTCGCCGCAGAGGGTGGGCAGATCGTGACGTCCTTCGGGGTCGAGGAGATAGGACGCCAACAGCACGTCATCGAGAGCCGTTCGCACGGGCAGACCTTCCTCTTGCAGCCGGTGCAGCGCGCTCTTCAGGTCGTGCCCGGTGATCCGGACGGACGGATCGTCGAGAACCGGAGCCAGCAGCTCGCGGATTTCCGTGG
>JAGQHR010000480.1 GCA_020431745.1 Candidatus Eiseniibacteriota bacterium | reverse complement strand
AGCTGTCCCTCCATGAATTCGAGACGCAGGAGTGGATGCGGCGCGCGCTGGCGGAGATTCCCGGGGTCGAGCTCGTCGATGGAGAATGGGGGACCGGCGTCGTCGCGCTCCTGCGGGGAGCCGAGCCGGGGCCGGTCGTCGCCTGGCGGACCGACATGGACGGTCTGCCGATCACCGAAGCGACCGGTCTGGGCTTTGCCTGCGCCCGCCGCGACACCGTCGCGGGAGGCGGTGAAGTCGGAGTCATGCATGCGTGCGGGCACGACTTCCACATGGCGATCGCGGTGGGAATGCTGCGGGTGCTCTCAGGCGTACGCGAAAGGCTCCCCGGGACCGTTCTCTTGATCGCGGAACCGGCGGAGGAGATCGGCGCCGGCGCTTCCATGCTGTTGGAAGCGGGGCTCTTCGACGACGGGCGCCGTCCTTCGTGCGTCCTCGCACTCCATGTTCATCCCACCATCGCGTCCGGTCGGGTCGGCTTCTGTCCGGGGCCCTCGACCGCGAACGTGGACACCGCGGTCCTGCGCGTACGGGGACAGGGCGGGCATGGCGCGTATCCCCACAAGGCCGTCGATCCGGTGAGCCTGGCCGCGGAGATCGTGCTCGCGTTCGAGTCGATCGTGGCTCGGGAGATCGACGTCAACCATCCCGCCGTCATCTCGGTGGGAAAGATCGAGGGCGGAACGAAGTCGAACGTGATTCCCGACGAGGTGGTCCTGGAAGCGACCGTGCGCAGTCACGACGAAGCGACGCGTCTGCTCCTGCAGGAGAAGATCGCCCGGACCGTGAAGGGGTTGGCCGCCGCCCGCGGTGCGCCGGAACCCGTGCTGGACTACCAGCTGGGGACGCCGGCGGGATACAACGACCCCGCTCTCGTGGAGCAGGGTCGCGACGTGTTCCGCGAGGTCGTGGGCGCCGGGAACGAGATCCGCTACGACACGCCGATGGGGGGCGAGGACTTCGCCTACTACGGCCGGGAGGTTCCGGGATTCCAGTTCCGCCTGGGGGTGGGACGGCCGGATCGGGAAATGGCTCTCCACAGCGGGGTGTTCGATCCGGACGAGGACGTGCTTCCCATCGGAGTGCATCTCGCCGCTGCGTTGATCTGGGATCAACTTCACCGGCGTTGATCTTGCGCGACAGGGGGAACGTCGGATTCTCCGTCAACAATTCAGATTCCGCCGCTGAACATGTTGGCGAGCATGTCGGTGAAGCGGATGCGTCCCCCGTCCACCGACTGCTTGGCGATCAGGCTCACCTGGTGGAGCGACTCCAGGACCCACTCCATGGTGAGCGCGCGTTCCCCGGGCGAGAGCTGCCCGCGATGCTGCTCGACCAGCCGCGCCAATCCCGGGACCTGCTCCAGCGCGTGCCGATACTGGTCAGTCGACATCGTATCGTCGAGCTCGACGAGTCCGCCCGAAGAGAAGAACGAGAGCACCTCGCTGTACTCCGACGGGATTCGCTGCCGATCGTCGGGCCGCTGACGGCGTTTCTTGGACCGGCTCTCTTCCGCTTCGAAGTCCCACTCCTCTTCTTCCGGATCGCGGGGCGAGGGCCGCTTGGGTCCGTCGTCTTTGGGACCGTAGACCGGCGGGAAGTGCCGCTGGAACACCTTCAGCAGGGAACGTCCAACCAGCTTGTGGGCGACCAGAACCGGACCTTCCTGCTCACCCTCGTAGACGAGCTCGATGCGTCCCGTGACCGCCGGCACCATCGCCTCGAAGTCACTGAGGCGAGGAACGCGCGGCTCTTTGGGATGGAGGATGCAACGCCGCTCGACCGCCGAGAGCAGCAGCTCCCGTGCGCGGATCGGCAGGCGCTGGCTCACGCCGGAAGACTGATCCACGTAGTCGCTCTGTCGCGCGATGAAGGCGATCTCCTCGATCACCTCGTAGACGAACGGCGGGAGCTCGATCGGCTCGTCACGCTCGGTCCAGGCCTCCTGATCGGTGATTTCGATCGCGTGCTCGATCGTCTTTGGATAGTGCGTGAGGATCTGGCTGTCGATCCGGTCCTTCAACGGCGTGATGATGTTGCCCCGGTTCGTGTAGTCCTCGGGGTTCGCGGTGAAGGTCAGCAGCACGTCCAAGGGGATCCGGATCGGGAATCCGCGGATCTGGACGTCCTTCTCCTCGAGGATGTTGAGCAGACCGACCTGGATGCGGGGCTGGAGATCGGGCAGCTCGTTGAGCGTGAAGATCCCACGATTGGACCGGGGGATGATCCCGTAGTGGATCACGCCTTCGTCGGAGAGATCGATCCGTTCGCGCGCGGCCTTGATTGGATCGACGTCGCCGATGATGTCGGCGATCGTCACGTCCGGCGTGGCCAGCTTCTCGTGATAGCGCGCCTCGCGCGGGATCCACTCGATCGGCGTCGCGTTGCCCAGCTCGGCATGGATCCGCCGGCTGTGCGCGCTGGTCGGGTGATACGGATCGTCGCGCAGCGGGCAGCCCTGGATTGCGGGCATGTGCTCGTCGAGCAATCCCACGAGCTGGCGGACGATGCGGGTCTTGGCCTGCCCACGCAGTCCCAATAGGATGAAGTTGTGCTTGGAGAGAATCGCGTGCTCCAGCTGGGGCACGACCGTGTCTTCGTAACCGACGATGCCCGTGAGCCAGGGCCGACCCTCGCGCAGCCGGTGCAGGAGGTTCTCGCGCAGCTCCTCCTTGATGGAGCGTGAGCGCCAGGTGCTGTTCTTGAGGTCGCCGAGGGTCCGGATTTCCGTGAGTGCGTGCTTGGATGTCGTCATTCGGGGAGTCTAGCCTCGGCCCCGGCCGTTCGCCAAAGCCGGAGTCTGGGGAATCCCCGATCCGTCCCCTCGTTTTCCTTCCGTCAAGTGCGCGTTCGCTTCATGCGGTCGTAACCCTGAGCCCGGTCCGGCTCGGTCACGTCCCGTCACTCCGTCCGGTCGCATCCGCCGTCACCTCCAGGTCACGGCCGGGCCAGAGCTTCGCGCACCTTCATGACCCGGGTCAGATCCTCGATCCCGAGCATCCCCAACAGATGGTCGTTCTCCAGGACCAGCTGCCGGCGTGGATTCCCGGGACCCATCTCGGCGAGCGCCTCGACCAGAGGCGTTTCCGGAGAGAGCGTGTGGAGCTGGGCCAAGGGGGTCATGACCTGCTCGACGGTGACGTCGGAGAATCTCGATCGATCGGTCTTGGACAGGTCTGAGATCGCGACCACTCCCCGCACGTGCCCGCCGTCGACCACCGGATAGCTGGATCGCCCTTCGCGCAGGAAGTGCTGCTCCGTCAGCTCCTCCAGTGTCATCGCCGATGGAACCGTGACGATGTCCTCGGTCATGACCTCGCTGACGCGGACCCCTTCCAAGGCTTGCCGGAGGATGAGCTGCTCGTATCCTTGCTTGGCGATGGAGCGGAGGAAGATTCCGATGAGGATGAACCAAATGCCCCCGAGGATCATTCCGGAGAAGACCTGGAGTCCGCCGAGCACCATGAGGACGATCGCCACTCCCTTGCCGAGGTCGGACGCGGCGCGCGTGCCGCGCTGGAACGATCCGGTGCGCTTCCAGACCAGGGCGCGCAGGAGACGGCCGCCGTCGAGCGGGAACCCCGGTACGAGATTGAAGAGACCGACCGCGAGGTTGACCCACGCGAGATAGCCGATGATGGTCCCGGTCAGGCCGTCCGCCGGCATCACGACTTCTTGCAGCAGTCTTGCGGCGGGAAAGTTCCATGCGAGTTCCTGCTCGCCGCCGCGGCTTCTTCGGCATACCGCTTGCGGTCCCTGATCGCAGCGGACCCCATCGGTTGAC
>JAGQHR010000479.1 GCA_020431745.1 Candidatus Eiseniibacteriota bacterium | reverse complement strand
TGGCGCACACCTCCTCCAACGCCCACAACATCTGGTGGGTCGTGGGCGGATGGCAGAACTCGGAGGTCCCGATGCTGGGACCACTCACGGCGACCCAGATTTCGATGGTGCTGTTCGCCGTCTTCTATCTGGCGCTGCTCGGGAAGATTTTTCTGCTCTGGCGAGGGGACCGGCCGGGAAACGCGACGGCATTGTCCCAGGTGCCCGGCAGCGTCGGATCCGGCGGGCTGCGCGAGCCCCAAGCTCTCGCGATGGTGCTGTTGGTCGCGATGACCTTCTTCATGGTCGCCACGCACATGCACGAGAACCACATGTTCGCCGCCCTGCCGCTCGCCCTGCCGCTCGTCCTCGTGCGCGGCCCCTTGGGGCGAAGGGGCATCGTGATCTATGCCGCGGTCTCGCTCGCGGTGCTGTTCAACATCGTGAGCCATGATCCGAGGCTGACTCTGCACGCGCCCTTCACCTGGGGCGGTGAGACCGGAACCGACAACCTCCATCTCCATCGCCCCATGCTGGTCGGAGAGCGTTGGGCGATTCGGTTCAGCACGGTGTGGAATCTGGCCGTGTTGGGCGGCCTCCTGATCTGGTCGTTCCTCCCGAACGGGCTGCTCGATCGTCTGGGACAGGTGGAAGACCGCCCGGCGGCGGCCCAGTAGGCTACATGCCCTCGTCCAGATCCTGAAGCTGTCCCAGCAGGAAACCCATCTGCCCCGCGTTCTGCGCGGCGCTTCCCCCGTGACAGTTGTTGAAGAAGACGAACGTGTCCCGGGCCGCTCCCGAGAGACGATGGATGCGAAGAGCCCACTCCCGGAGCTCGGCCTCGTCGTACAGATAGTCGTAGCGCTTGGAGCCGTCGCTTCCCCACCAGTCCGCGGCGTTCCGGCCATGGAGCCGCACGTAGGCAGCCGGGCCGATGACACGCGTGGTGGGAGGAAACAGTCCCGGAAGGGCGGGTTCGTCGACCGAAACGAATCCGACGGCGTGCTCTTCCAGCAGATCCCAGGTCTCGGGCCGATTCCAGGAGTCATGACGGAACTCGACGAAGAGCGGCCACTCCGGCAACGCCTTCCGGATCGCCGCAATTCGATTCCGGTTCTCCTCGGTGTTGCGGAATCCGAAAGGGAACTGGGCGAGTGCTCCGTGGAGCTTTCCGGCGCGGGCCAGCGGCTCCACGACGCGTGCGAACGCCCGGAACGCACTGGGATCCTCCTCGCCGCGATGGGTGATCGTTCCGGGAAGCTTCACGGTGAAGCGAAACCCGGGCGGCGTCCGGTCGCACATCCGGCGAAAGGCCGTGGGATCGGGCAGTCGATAGTAGGTCGAGTTGATCTCGACCGCGGGAAACACCTGGGTGTAGTACTCGAGCATCCGCCCGGCGGGCGTTCCCGGTGGATAGAAGGGGCCGACCCAATCCCGGAAACTGAAGCCGGAAGTTCCGAGCCAGATCATCCCGCCACCGGGGCGGTCAAGGTGAACGGAACCGCGGGAGCCCGGACCGGAGTGGGCGTCAGGCGCGACGCGAAGAGTGCGATCTTGCGCACGCCCCCGCCGAGATCGAACCTCCGGAAGAGCGCGTCCGCCCAAGGCAGGAGGTCCTCACGCTCGTCGACCGGATAGTCGAGCGAGGCGCGCCGGGTCGTCTGACTGAAGTCCTCCCACACCACCTGCACCTCGATCCGTTGGGCCAGCCGATGCTCCTCGTGGAGAGCGTCCGCGAGCGCCTCGACCAACCGGCCGAGCTGTTTGCCGATCCGGCCGCGCGCCCCCTGAGGCAGTTCCCCGCTCCATTCGCGCGTCACGAACGGACCACGAGGCTCGTCGCTGTGAGGCACTACCGGGCTCCCGCTCCTTCCGTGGGCGAGCCCGACGAGATGGGCTGCCCGGTCTCCGAAGTACGGAGCGAGCGTGGCGGGGTCGGTCTGGCCCAGGTCTCCGATGGTCGCCATCCCGAGATCGCGCAGGGACCGGATGGTGCGGGCACCCAGTCCCCAAAGCGACTCCAGGGGCCGGGTCGAGAACGCCTCCCGGAACTCGCTGGCATCGAGACAGGTCACGGCCGATCCGCGCTGGAGCCCCGAACACATCCGGGCGATCAGCTTGTCACTGCCGATTCCGATGGCCGGTTCGATGCCGTGCACGCGGCGCAGCGAGGATCGCAGGGCGTTGGCCCAGGTCACCGCGGTCCTCCGATCGGACACCCGTCCCTCTCCGTCGAGGAAGAACTCGCCGAGCGCCAATGCCTCCACTCGATCGGTCTCGGTCAGGAGCTGTTGGAGGACGCGCTCGTGAGACGCGGCGTACTCCTGCGGCCGACTCGGCAGAAAGAGGGCGCGCGGCGCGATCTCGGCGGCATCCGAGAGGAGCAGGCCCGGCTTGATTCCCATGCGACGGAGATCCCGGCTGCAGGCCACGACGTTGCCGTCGTCCTCGGGCATCCCACCGATGATCAGGCGGCGCCCTTCGAGCGACGGGTTCGCGCGGACCTCGAGGGCGACCAGAAGCCCCTCCATGTCCACGTGCAGGATGAAGCGCTCCGCCATGCTCCTCCAGATGCCGGGAGACCGCCGGGGGACCGTGGGGCGCCCCCGGGCTCCGGGTCCTCTCCCAGGATACACGAGGCAGGATACCATACAGTTGTTCGCGGTCCAAGGCTGCGCAGTTGTTCGTAGTCCAAGGCTGCGCAGTTGTTCGCACGCCAAGGCCGCGCGGGTGTTCGCAGTCCAAGAATGTACAGCCCGCGCCTCAAGGCGCAGCGGGCTACAAATCGGGGAAGCGCTCGTCGAGGATTCCGGGGCGCGGACCGAGGGATGGCCAGTTCTCGAACTCGCCCCGACGGTTGGCTCGCAGCCAGTCCGGAAACGACTGCTTCGGTTCCTGGAAGAGGCGGGATCGGAAGATTGGGGGCGGATAGGGAAACTCCCGCAGATCGTCCAGACCCAGGTCCGGCAGGAAGATCGGAAGCTCGATCTTGATCTTCGGAAAGTAGGCCGCAGCACCGATCCGGGGCCGACCGGGAAGCTCGTCGCCCTGGAGGACGTTTCGCCAGGTCACCATGGCGTTGAGGTGGTGCACCCCGTGCCGGCGGACATGCACTCCGTGGAGATCGTAGAAGAACAGGATCTCGATCTCGTCCCCGTCGTCCATCACCGTCTCGCGACCGATGTGTCCGCAGAACGTCTCCTCGAAAAGGAGCTCGAGCTTCTTTCCGTCGCCGGCCAGCCACTCGCGGCTCCAGACCGGGACCTTCTCCCCCGACTCGAGCTCGAGGTTGGCGTTGCGGATCCGGATCTTGCTGTCACCGAACACCATCACCTGGTCGAACTTCGCGGGGATGTCATAGCGGATGCAGAACGCGCCGTCCCCGACGCGGGCTTTGGCGATGTGCCGCATCGGATACATCGCGAGGTTCGAGAACTCCTGGACGACTCCGGTGAAGTCGAGATCTCGTTGGACCCACGCCATGCCCGGACCGGAAGCCATCTCGAGAATCGAGTCCATCGCGTTCCAGGATCGGAGCTGCACGTAGAGTCGGGCCAGGGACCGCGCTTCCTCCGATTCCGGGTCTCCGTACATCCCGGCTTGCAGGAGGCTGTCCGCCCGGCTGACCACGGCGAAATTGCGGGCGGCCGCGTTCCGGCTCAGGGAGTCCAACGACGACGGGGTCAGCTCGATCCAGCGGCGAAAGTCGGGATCGTCGCAGAGAGAGCCGGGGGCCGACCCGATCTCCGTCGTTCGCGGCTCGTCCGGATTGGACGACGGCGCAGCGGGACGCGCGATCGCCAGCGCGATC
>JAGQHR010000047.1 GCA_020431745.1 Candidatus Eiseniibacteriota bacterium | reverse complement strand
TCGCACGAAGAGTAGACCTCGAAGAGAAAGCGGATCCGTTCCACGTTCCCCGGAATCCCGTTGCTGGTCGCGACATTGCGACTCTCGGCGCAGGATGGACCGGGGTCATAGAAGAACGAGCTCTGTCCGACCCGTCCCGACCATCCCACGGCGCCGGTGACCGGACATTCGTAGGGATAGTAGTCCCAGCTCGGCCGATAGAAGACTCCGTTGACCCGCGGGAGCTGCGAAAGCTGATCCCAGTCCGCGAAGATCACCGCCTGCCCTTGACTCCCCAGGTTCGGCGTCACGTCGTGCAGCACATCCACCGCGTTGGACGTCGCGAGCTCATGCTGCCCGACCGGATGCTCGCGGTTGCCATCGTGCATCTCGAGCACGTTGCCCGCCAAGCCGCAGTCGCAATCGTCGTAGACATAGTCCGTCGATGACGCGACCCCGGTCTGCGCACCGATCGTTCCGCAGGTCCCGGGCATCCATCCTTCCAAATCGGTCTCGAACTCGTACGCGACGTCGCCCCCCACCAGCGAACCGGTCAAACTCAGGTCGTCCACCGCGAACGGTCCGTAGGTGGTGTCGAACTCGCCGTCCTCGTCCGACCAGCCCCCGTCGGAGTCGAACTCGAAGATCAACGCGAAGCGAGTCGACCCGGCCAGGATGGCTTCATCGAGCTCGGTCGCGAAGGAGGTGCCTCGAGGGGGCTGTCCCTCCATGCCGTGCCGTCCGGTGAAACCGTTCCCGTTGAGGGACGCTTCGCTGCCGTCGTCCCTCTGCAGAAGCACGCGGAGGTAGTCGTAGCTCGGCTCGATGTCGGCGAAGTAGGTGAATGAGAGATCTACCGTACCCGTTCCCGGATAGAACAGATCCGGGCTCCGCAGACGTGTGCACCAGTAGTTCCCGTAGCCGAGTCCGCCGCTCCAACACCAGGCTCGGGCCTCTCCCTGGAAGAGGCCGAGCCACGCGCTCCCGCTTCCGGTCAGGATCGGTGCGGGCACGCCGTTGTCCCCCGCCGCCCAAAGCCCCGTATCGATGGGACGGAAGTAGAGCTGCGGGAGCTTCAGGTCACTTCCGCGCCACCCTTCCATCGGATCGCCCCCGCCGTGATCCCAAGTCCAGCTCTCGCCGAGGACGGCGAAGCCGCCGGGACCGACGAACCCGAAGTGCAGCGTGTCCAAGACGGCAGAGCCGGTGGCGAGTGGTTCCGGCTGGGCGGCCGGGACCGATGGCACGGCTCCGAAACAGCAGATCAAGATTCCTGAAAGCAAAAGGCGACTCGGGGTCATGGATCGTCCCTCCTCTTCCCGACAAACCGCGTCAGAAGGGAATCGGTGCTCGAAACGCAGGCTTCTGTCGGGGCCATCCGCCACTCAGGCCGTCCTCATAGCCATAGTCCGGCTTCCCGGCGATGATGCGGACGGACGGCGGGTGATTCGTTGGAGTCAGCTCCTAATCTGAAGGCGAGAATGCGAACCGGTCGGGCTCATCGCACCGAGTAAGGGAATGCCGTAAGATCCAGAGGTTGGTTCCTGTCTCATCGGACACCGCGTAAGGGTGGCTTCGAGTCGGCAGATAGGGCGACCCCCATCAGTCTGAAGGACGGCGGGAATCCCCATGCGAACGAACCGTCACTCGCACGATCGAGTGACTTTCACACATACGCGGGATCTGTCGCGTCACCCGCATCCGACAAACCCCCTATGTCGCAGCCCGCGTTCCCTGTGCTTTCCTCCGTTGGAAACCGCCGTACCCCAATCGACTCGGAGGAACGAGCCATGAGCACCGTAGAAACCGAGAGGACCCCGGCCTACCTCACCACCCTCCCCGGTGATGACGTGCGTCAGATCATGTGGCGATTCGCCGACCGGTACGACCTGCAGATGCTCGTGCAGTCGAGCCGAACGGTGGCCCGAGGGCCAGTGGCCCGGGTGGTTGCGGAAGGAGGGCGCAACACGCACGAGTGGAGCGCTGCCAAACAGTCGCTGCTCCAGGCCTACGATGATGCCGGGCTCACCACGTTGTCGGTCGAGCCCGAGTACGGCGGCTTCATCACGGGGCCCAAGAACATGGCCATGGCCCTGGCCGCGTTCGAGCTGGCCTGGGTGGACGGCGGCGCCGCCACCTCCAGCCTGGCGACCCATCTCGCTCTCGCCCCGATCCACGAGAAGGGGACCGCCGAGCAGTGCTCCAAGTACATGGGTGGCTGCGTTCCCCCGCGACCGGGGGAGAACCGGCCGCATCTGCGGGGCGCGTTCGCCCTCACCGAACCGATCCCCTTCGCGGGTGTCCAGACCCGCTCGCTCGCCGGGAAGGTCCGGGTGGAGGCATGGAACGAAGGCGAGGAGCCGCTGCTCCGTGTGGAGAAGCGCGGCCGGTTCATCACCAACATGGACTTCGCGAACTTCGTGACCGCCGCCGTCGACTCGGATGACGAGCGCATCAAGGGAAGCTGCATGGTCATCCTCGAGGAGGGGGATCCCGGCACCTTCGATCGCGGGGCCGCGACGCGCAAGCTCGTCCACCAGCTCTCGTCCACCCGCGATCCGATCTTCAACATGGTCGTGCCGGCGAGTCGGATCATCGGCGGGTATACGATCCAGGACGGCGTGATCGTACCCAACGTCGACCACAACGAAGTCATCCGTGCCGTCTTCCGCAGGACCCGGGTCACGGTGGGGTTGATGACGGCCGCCAAGCTGGTGTCCGCGATCGAGCCGGTCATCCGCTATCACCGGAATCGTTTCCGTGGCGGACCCTCCGAGACGCCGGGATCGCCGCGCTACGAGCTGGGTCTGCAGCAGAAGGAAGACGTCCTCCATCGACTGATCGAGGTGTGGGCCACCGGCGAGGCGAGCGCCTCTCTCGGTTTCGCGACGGCCCGGTTCTTCGACGACTTCGATCCTCTCGACCATCGGCGTGAGGAGATCTTCGAGACGCACGAGATTCCCGAGGGACGAGCCGGGCTCAGGGCGCTCAACCAGGTCATCCCGCAGGCGGTCGAGTTCGTCGAGCTTTCCGGACGGCCCGCGGCGGTTCGCGATGGCGCGCGCTACGAAGAGCTGGCCGGTGACGAGCTCATCGAGTTCCTGGTCGGCGATGCTCTCGCCAACGTGCTCTGTCCCGCTTGCAAGCTCTGGAACACCGGACACGGCGCCACCATGATGCGCGAGGCGGTGAGTCTCATGGGCGGCTACGGAATCACCGAGGATTGCCCGGGATTCCTGGGTCAGAAGTGGATGGACGCCCAGCTCGAGGCGACCTACGAAGGACCCGAAGCGGTCCAGCGCCGGCAGCTGAGCCTCACGATGACCAACGAGATCTTCCTCGCGCAGTTCGGCCAGTGGATCCTCGAGCTGCGGCGCATCGCCGGGCGTCGGCCGGGCACGGGTGCCTGCACTCTCGCTTCTGCGATGGAGCTCTGGCTCTGGACGATCCGCCGTCTGCAGAAGGCGAAGGACGCGGACGGAAAGGCGCTGTACGGCGACAAGCGTCAGGGAGTCACGTTCCCACTCGCGGACGCGCTCTGTTGGCTGCTGGCATCCCGCTTCCAGATCCTCGATGTGCTGGAGCTGGAAGAGAAGACCGCCGGGTCGGAGGGAGAGGAAGCCACGGAAGCGATGCAAGGCCTGGTTCACTTCTTCAGCGATCTCGCGCACACGCAGGCGGCGCGAGCGGCAGGAGAGGTCGATCGCATCTGCACCGATCTCCTGTACGGATACAATCGACATCCCCACTGGGATAGTGAGTACGCCTTCCCGCGTGGGGATCTGGAATCGCTCGAGACGGTCATGCCGGGGATCGCCGCCTGCTCGGAACGCGATGCGATCGACGAGGACGGCAGCCACGCTCCCAAAGCCGGACCGTGTGTCCGGTTCGCGGGGATGGAGACCTTCCAGGCGCTTCGGGCGAAGCTGGGCGGGTGCGGCACCGGGTCCGGCCTGGCCAAAGATCGGGCCGCCCATGCGCTGGCCAACGTCATGATTCCGGAAGCGCAGGACTACCCGGCGTGAGCGAGGAAGCGATTCCGCGCCAGAGCATGGACGTCGACATTGCGTGCGTGGGATTCGGGCCGGCCACCGGCGGGTTTCTCACCACGCTCTCCCAGGCCCTGGAGGAACGCGCCACCGAGCCGGCATTCCAGAGTCGAGTCGCCCCGGGGCTGCCGTTGCAGGTCGTTTGCTTCGAACGAGCCGACGACCTCGGCTTCGGCGTTTCCGGAGTCGTGACGCGCGCGCGGGGGATTCGGGCGTCCTTTCCGGAGTTCGACCCCACCGAGATTCCCATGGGAACGAAGGTGGCCTCGGAACGGCTCGTCTATCTCCAGGACCCCGTCGGGGCGAGCCGGCGTTCGCCGGGCATCCGAGCACTCGACCGCCTGAGCGGAGTGGCCAACAACGGAGACCACGCGGTCGAGGTATCGGCCATCCCGGACTTTCTCCGCAAGGACGACGGCGTCCTCCTTTCCATCGGGCAGTTCAACCAATGGGTGGCCGGCCGGCTCATGTCGACCGGGCTCGTCCAGCTCTGGCCCGGCATGCCGGTGAGTCAGCCGTTGATCGAGGACGACCGGGTCGTCGGCATCCGTCTCGTCGATCAGGGAACCGACCGTACGGGCTCTCCGGAGTCGGGCTACATGCCGGGGATGGACGTGCACGCCGGTCTGGTCGTGGTCGGCGATGGACCCGCCGGGGCGGTCGGACAACGGCTGGACGAACGGTTCGGTCTGCCCGAGGGAAAGCATCAGCGCGACTGGGCGGTCGGCATGAAGATGGTCGTCGATCTCCCCGAGGATACCGCGCTGGAGCCGGGAACGGTTCTGCACACGATCGGCTATCCCGAACCGGAGATCTTCGGCTTCCTGTACGTGCAGCCCGAACGCGTGGCCTCGTTGGGGATCTTCGTTCCTTCCTGGTTCGCCAGTCCGGTCCGCACCGGTTATCGCTATCTGCAGCATTGGATGATGCATCCGTATCTGTGGTCACGTCTGCAGGGTTCCAGGATGCGGTCGTGGGGCGCCAAGACCCTCCAGGAATCGGGACTGCGCGGTGAGCCACACCTCGTCGGCGACGGATACGCCCGGATCGGCGAGGGGTCCGGAAGCACCAACGTTCTGACCGGGTCCGGCGTCGACGAAGCCTGGACCACGGGCGTGCTGCTCGCCGAGGCGGTCATCGAGCACCTCGAACGGGATGTTCCCTTCACGCGCGACGCGCTCACGAACAGCTACGTCGCTCGCCGGCGCAGCAGCTGGCTCCAGACGGAAGCCAAGGTGGCGGAGAAGGCCCGCGATGGTTTCCAACGTGGCGTGTTGACCGGCTTGGTGGGGATGGGACTGAGCGGGATCACCGGTGGCAGGATCAACGTCTCCGGATCGCATCCGCACCCGCGCGACCGGATGCCGTCGGTGGAGGAGTACTACGAGGGACGGATCCCCGCCGAAGAGATCGCATCGATCCGCGAGAGCTGTCAGCGATCACGAGCCTCGTTGCACGACGTGCTCATGGAGCGGGCGGGCTGGCCTCCGATTCCGCACGACGGAAAGCTCCTCGTCTCCCATCAGGATGCGTTGCTGATGGGGGGGAAGGTCCAGGCCCCGCCCGGCTATCCCGATCATGTCGTCTTTCTCTATCCACATCTCTGCGAGTCGTGCGAGGTCCAGCTCTGTGTAGAAGTGTGCTCGGGCCAGGCGATCACTCCCGGTGAGGGAGGTGGCGTTCCCGACTTCGACCGCGAGAAGTGCGTGCATTGCGGAGCCTGCGTATGGAGCTGCACTCGCTCCCGCGAGGACGAATCCGAGCGCGGCAACATCGAGTTCCGTGCGGGGGCAGGTGGCCTGCACTCCGCGGAGAACTAGCCCAGGTCGTTTCACGCCGGCAACCAGTCGAGAACCGCGAGGAGGCGGGCAGCATGGCAGGATTCCATATCGTCGTCTGCGGAGGCATGGTTCCCGATCCGCTCCAGTCCCTGGAGCCGGTCGTCGGTCCGGACGGTCCCGCGCTGAAGAACGAAGCCATGCTTCCGATGGTGCTGGACCCTTGGGCCGCCCATTCGCTTTACGAAGCCGCACATCTCGCGGCGCACGCTCCCGGCAGCAAGGTCTGGCTGGTCAGCCTGGGACCCAAGGCACGGCTGCAGCAGCTCATGATGTCCATCGCGCAGAAGGTCTCGTTCGAGCTGGTCGCCCTCGACGGTGCCGCGGGCGGGTTCTCCGATGCCTACGAGATTGCTCGGGCCCTGGCGGAGGCCATCGAGGGGATTCCCGATCTGGATCGCACGCGCCTGCTGCTCTTCGGAGGCTGCGCGTCGGCTGCGCGCGATGCCGGCGTGACGATGTCGATGGTGGCAGAGCGACTCGGACTCACAGAGCAGTTCCTCGGTGTGGACATGCTCGAGACCGACGGAGATCGTCTCCGGATCAAGGAACGGGTGGAAGGTGGGCGCTATCGCATCTCGGAGTGTGACGCTCCGCCGGCCATGCTGGCCTGGGCGACCGGAACGCTGCCGATTCCTCCCAACAATCCACAGCTCGGCATGCAGAACATGCGATCGATCATGCCCGCCCTCGCCCGCGCGAAATCGATCCCGTTGGGATCGGGAGACGTTGCCTTCGGGGCGGTGGAACGACCGGTTCAACGCCGGGAGACCCGGGTCGTGAAAGACATGCCGCCCGAGGACATCGCGCGGGAGATCGTCGCCTGGATGCGGGAGGGCTGAAACATGGAGCGCGTTCTATTGCTGGCACACGTGGAGTCGTCCGGCGAGATCGGAAAGACAACGCGGGAGGCCGCCCAGGGTGCCGCGGAAATCGCGCGCGGATTGGGCGCCGAGCTGGTCGTCGGTTTGATCGGGGCGCGTGCCGAGACTCAGGCCGGGACGCTCGGGGTGGACGCGGCGGCGTTCCTGGCCGTATCGGGCGATGAGTTCGACGAAGCGCGCTATGCCAGCGATGCGGCGGCGAGCACGGCGTTGGTGAAGGCCTCCGAGGCGACGGTCGTGATCGCGGGGGCGACCTCCCGGCTCTCGCGTGCGCTGCCGGGTGTGGCACAGCGGGTGGACGGCCGAATCACCACGCACGTCACCGGAGCCGAGGTCGACGGCGGCCAGCTCAGCATCGAGCGCTGGTACTACCGTCAACGGATGAAGGCGACGCTCACCAGCCCGCGACGACCTTGGTTCGTGATCTTCGCGCCCGGGATCTATGGTCCCGCACCCGCGTCCGACGAAGCCGTCACCTGTCGTGCAATCGGAGTCCCCGCTGCGGGACCGTGGAGAACCCGGGTCATCGGAGAAGATGCCGGGTCCAGCGAGGGGCAGACGATTCGCCCGGATGCCACCCTCCTGTTTGTCGCGGGCGCGGGCTGGACGAAGAAACAGGGCGACGGAGCTTCCCATGTCCCGGAGGCGGCAGAGCTGATCCGAGGTTTTCTCGATCGATCGCAGGCGTCGCTGGGAAGCAGCAAGTCCCTGGTCGATCAGTCGAGCGAGGGTGGCGACGTGATTCCGTTCATGACACACCTCAATCAGGTCGGCCAGACGGGGGCCACTCCGCGGCACCCGAAGGGACTGTCCACGTGCTGTCACGGGGAGGAGCCGCACGTCGTCGGCTGGCGGTTCGTGACCGAGCGGCGCGCGGTGAATCTGGACGCGAACTGCGGCTGGGCGCGCGGAAAGGCGGACGTCGTCTACGTGGCCGATGCGTTCGAGGTCATGAAACGGGTGAACGAGCTGCTGGGCTGACTTCCGACTGCCTACCGCTGATCCAGCTCCCGCAAGAGCTCGCCGGCCCATGCGTTCTGCGCAGGTGTCGACGCGTACTCCTCCAGCAGACGTCGCACTTCCGTTTCGAGCGGACGCATGGCGTCGGCCGGTCCCGCCTCTCTCGCTTCCAGGATCACCCCTACGAATCGCCGGAGCGTCGCCGGGAGGTGCCACGTCTCCCAGGCCTCCTGCGTGTCCGCCTCTCCGGGCAGGGGAGCCCGAACCTGCACGCTGCGAAGCTCCGTAGCGTATCGTTCTGCGGCGAGGGCATAGGCTCCCGTCCTCAAGTACAGGGAGGACAGCAGCTCGGCGTGTGTTTCGCTCGTGGAGCCGATCCGCTCGGCCCTTTCGTACAGTCGAATGGCCCGATCCCAATCCTTCAGCTTGTAGTAGGCATAGCCGAGGCGTGCCTGGGCGGCACCGTCTGTGGTGTCGGCCTCGGCCTGACGCTTGATAAGCCAGAGGATCTCGTCCATGAAGCGTGCGTCCGTGAGCTCACGGCGGGCGACTTCTAGAAGTGAGTCCGAGGGGGTGCGCTCGACCTGGGCCAGCGTCTGCATGGCTCGTTCGATGGTGCCCGACTCCGGGACGTCGTCGGCTCCCGCCGGCGTCAGAGTCAGCCATGCCATCAGCAGGGTGCCTGCGAGCGCAACGCGGTCTCGCGGACGAGCGGGCAGGGAAAGCGTCCTCGTCATGACCAGCTCCTTCCGTAGTATCTCCGACGGAGGCTGGGGAGGGAGGTCGGAGGCACGCGGGAGACTTCGCGTGTCGGCAGCCTTGAGGGAATCGTATCCGACAGTGCGAGAGAGGAACAAGAGTCGGCTCCGTCCAGGGAAGCCGACTCTTTGTCCCAAGTGTGCGCGATCAGGGGCGGAGCATGCTCGAGCGCTCCCAACCGTCGGGCACTCTGAAGATGGCCCCGTCGAGCTTGCCGTGATCGATCGAGAGCACCTCCATCTCTTGACTTCCGTCCGCGCCGACGATGCGCATGGGGAATCCGGCGAAGCGTTCGGCTTCGGGATCCAGGTTGGCGAAGGCATCGTTCGACCAGCGCACCTTGGACTGGAGCGTGCGACCGAACTCCGCCAGCCCATGGAAAGCGGCCAGGTCGTCCTTCTCCATGCCCAACGCCTTCGGCTGCGCCATCCACGCCTCACCCGTGGTCTCGTCCCCTTTGACCACGCGATACTTCTGGCACTTCACTCCGGCGATCGTCTCGGACCCGTCGGCCTTGACGTACTCCGTCACCTTGTTCTCGACGGTGCCCGATTCCATCTGACCCATCGCCGCCTTCATCTTCTCCATCGCCATCGCGCGCTGTTCCGCGGGGAGCTGGGCCAGCGCGGCCTCGGCCTGCTTCATCGCCGGAGCCATCTGGCTCTGCATGTCCGCGAGCGTCTGGCCCAGCTTCTCGAGGTCTTCCTTCGTGATCTCCATATACTTCTGTTCATCGGACTGCAGGACTCGCAGGACTTGGGCCTTCGCGTCGAAGAGGATCGTCTGCTCGGCGTCGATCCGGATCGACTCGGGAGTGAACCGCACCCGGACTTCCTCGTTGCCGTTCTTCATCGTCACCGTCGTGTCGGCCGAGGCCGCCGGAACGACGAGCGTGACCGAGGCGAGGGCGAGCAAAGCGGGAAGCGCCGTCGAACGGCCGGCAGCGGCGAGCCGAGCCGAGAGCGAGCGCCCTCCGCGGGCGGCACCGGTCTGCGCTCTGTCCGTCTCGGCTCCGCTCCGGTTCACGCGGCGGGGTTCAGTCGAAATCATGTCGCTACCTCCATGGGATGGACGGTGGGCGGCCTCGTCCGCCGTCATTCGCGGCATCGATGCCTCGTTCTCGAAACCACCCCAGCGTACGGCCGAGGCCCGTCGGGGCGGTGGGGGATCGCGAGTGTCGCAGGCCGGGGTTCCCCTGACAAGCGCGGGGCGGCATTGCGACCGCGCGCCCCTCGGCCGTCTCGACGCACGCTCCGTTCGGAATTTCCGGGGTCCAGGAACGAGCCGTTCTGCTGCCGGGCCGATCCGTTATACTCCCGGTCGGCGGAGGCGCATGGCGCCCTCCACACGAAGAAAGGTACGACATGCTCCGCGTTTGCTGAAAAAACACCGTCGCCGGGAGTTTCCCGGCCATCGAGCGGCAAGCGGCGCGCAGCCGACCTTCCTGATCCCGGGGGTCGACCTCTCGCGGCGAGGCCGCATCAGAGAGGTCGATCCGTATGAGTGAGTTCCTCAGCATCCTCGAAGACCGGGTAATCCCCGTGGTGGCCCGGAACGCGTCCTCGGTCGACGCCGAAGCGCGCTTCCCTAGCCAGTCCATCGAAGCCCTCCGTGAGTCCGGATTGCTCGGATTGATCAGCCGGATCGAGGTCGGCGGTCGGGCGGGTTCGGTCAAGGACGCCGCTTCGATCATCGAACGACTGGCCCGCGAGTGCGCGAGCACGGCCATGGTTACGGCCATGCACTACGCGGCGACGGCCGTCCTCGAAGCCCATGGAAGCGAGGCGATCCGCAAGGATGTCGCGGCCGGTCGTCATTTCACGACCCTGGCCTTCTCGGAGTCGGGTTCGCGGAGCATGTTCTGGGCGCCGACCAGTACGGCCCGGACCGAGGGCTCTGACGTCGTTCTCGATGCGAAGAAGAGCTGGGTGACGTCCGCGCACTACGCCGACTCGTATGTCTGGTCCAGTCGACCGGTAGCCGGCGACGGTGCCAGCACCATCTGGCTCGTCCCGCGCGAATCGAACGGGCTCTCCATCGTCGGGAAGTTCACGGGGCTCGGATTGCGCGGGAACGATTCCACCCCTGTCGTCGCGGAATCGGTGCGGATTCCGGCCTCCAACCGGCTGGGCGAGGACGGAGGCGGTTTCGGCGTGATGATGGTGGCGGTGCTTCCGATCTTCAATCTCCTCAACGCGAGCTGTTCGATCGGGGTCATGGAAGGCGCGCTCGCGCGGACGATCGAGCACGCGAACAAGACCAAGTTCGAGCATACGGGACAGTCGATCGCGGAGCAGCCGACCGCGCGGCAGCACCTGGCTCGGGCTCGGATCAAGGCCGATATGGCGCGAACCCTCGTCTTCGACACCGCGGACAGCCTGGTCGCGGCGCGTCCGGATGCCATGCTGCGCGTCCTCGAGTGCAAGGCGTGTGCCGCCGATACCGCGACGGAGGTCCTCGGTCTCCTCATGCGCGTGGCAGGTGGTGCGGCCTACCGGGCCGACGTCGGAGTCGAACGCTACTTCCGGGACGCGCAAGCCGCGACGGTCATGGCGCCCACGACCGACGCTTTGCACGACTTCATCGGCAAGGCCATCTGCGGTCTCGATCTCTTCTAGGAGGAGCGTGTCATGTCCAGAACTCTGGTTCTTGGAGCCGTCGCGTACGATCCCAAAGTCGTGACGATCTGGGACGGCTTCCGACACTACTTCGCGGAGCACGGGCTCGATTTCGACTACGTGCTCTATTCGAACTACGAACGGCAGGTCGAGGGGCACTTCGCCGGGCACTACGACGTCGCCTGGAATTCGCCGCTCGCCTGGATCGAAGCGGAAC
>JAGQHR010000478.1 GCA_020431745.1 Candidatus Eiseniibacteriota bacterium | reverse complement strand
TGGAACGGAAGCTGGCCTCCTACGCGCGACGCCCGTGCCGAATCGGTTGCCGCAGGGTCGGCCTCGCGACTCATGCTCGAAAAGGTGCCGCTCTTCGCTCTGGTCGGTGCCTCGGCGGTGGTGACGATGCTCGCCCAGCGGACCGCGGGGTCCGTCCAGACGCTCGCGCTGTTTCCGTGGACCGTCCGCGCAGCCAACGCCGTGGTGTCTGCGGCCGAGTACCTGCGCCTCACCTTCTGGCCGAAGGGCATGAGCTGTTTCTATCCGTTGCGGGCAAACCTGGACGCGGACTACTGGGGCTCGCTGCTCGGCCCCACTCTCGTTTCCGCGGTCGTCCTGGTCGCGATCAGCGTCCTGGTAGTTCGCCTGAGGGACGCGCGCCCGTATCTCCTCGTCGGTTGGCTGTGGTACCTCGGGACGATGGTTCCGGTCGCGGGGCTCGTGCAGGTGGGCAGCCAGGCGATGGCGGATCGCTACACCTACCTTCCCTCGATCGGTCTCTATCTGATGATCGCGTTCGGTGCCGCGGACGCGGTGGGGCGAGCTCGGATCCCTCGTTTCGTCTGGTCGGCAGTTGCCGTGACCGCGTTGACGATCCTCGCGATCCTGTCCTGGAGGCAGACCGCCTTCTGGAAGGACACCGTCACCCTGATGGAGCACGCCCTGGCGGTGACCGAACGAAACTACCTCGCCCACAACAATCTGGGACTCGCGCTTTCGGACCTGGGCCAGACCGAGGCCGCCGCCGCGCAGTTCCGACTCGCGATCGCGGCCAAGCCGAATCAGGCGGAAGCGCACTGCAACCTCGGTCTCGTCGAGGTCGACCGGGGGAATCTGGACGCGGCGGCGATCGAGTTCGAGCAGGCGGTCCGGTACGACGATCAGCTGGGCGACGCCTGGAACAACCTCGGGAGGGTCCACGACCTGTCCGGACGGACGGCGGAAGCGATCGCCTGCTATCGACGGGCGCTCGCCACGGCCGAGCCGCCCGTGGTCGCAGCGCGCAATCTCGCCTGGCTTCTGTCGACGGCCTCCGATGCCGGGCTGCGCGACGGGGCGGAGGCGGTCAGGTGGGCCGAAACCTTCGCACGCGCGGTGGGTGAGCGGTTCGACGCGCTCCTCACGGCGGCGGCGGCCCACGCGCAGGCCGGTGACTTCGCCGTCGCCGTGCAGCTCCAGCAGCGCGCGCTCGAAGTCGCGCCGACTGCCCAGCGCGCGTCGGTCCAGCAGCACTTGGAGCAGTACCGCCGTGCCGAGGCCTATCGATGAGTGTCGGAGGGCGGGGATTCGCATTGTCGATGCCGGAAAGGGTTTCTTATAGTCGCGCTCTCATGGCGATTCCGATCGGACAGAAGGGATGAGCGTGTCCACGGTTTCCCTCCATCCCGCACGCTCGCCGCTCGCGGCCCTGCTTCTGGTGGGAGTGGTCTACGTCCTGGCCGCACTCCTCATCGAGCATCACGGGCTCTGGATCATCGACAATCAGATCAAGTTCCTCCAAGTCGAGCAGATCCTCGCGACGCACGGACGGAGCTACGCGATGCCCTGGCCCGGGAGCGCGCTCGATCCGGAGCTGCGCTTTCAGCCGATGATCTTCCCGTTCTTCGCGGTGCGGGATCACACGCTCTATCCCGCCTACACTCCGATCTTCCCGCTGCTTTCGGCGATTCCGTTCGCGACCTTCGGCTTCGGTGGGCTCTCCCTGCTGCCTCTGCTGGGAGGTCTTCTCTCCGCATGGGGGGCGGCGCGTCTGGCCCGGATCTGTGCCCTCTCCGCGTCTGCCCAGAGCCTGAGCGCGGTGCTCGCGGGGCTCCTGACGCCCCTGTGGTTCTACAGCGAGGTCTATTGGGAGCACACCCTGGCCGTCGCCGCATGTCTCTGGGGTGTCGGTTTCGTTCTGCAGTTCCTGCAAGCGGGCTCATGGAAGCGGCTCGCGAGCGGCGGCGCCCTCTGCGCAACGGGGATCTATCTGCGTGACGATCTCTACGTGTTCTGTGCCGCCCTGGCGCTGATGACGTTCCTGCGCACTCCCCGATCCCGATTGCGGACGGCCGCGGTCCTCGGTGCCGCGATGATCGGAGCGCTCCTTCCTCTCTGGTTTTTCCAGGCCTGGGCGATCGGGCAGCCGTTCGGCTTTCACATCGGGGTCCACGTGTTCGACTTCCCCGGGCTGGGACAGCATTTCGCAGAGCGGCCGGCGGTGATCTATCGGCTGTTCGTCCGCTGCGCGTCCAATCCGTGGCTCTCGATCGTCCTCCTGGCCCCCTTCCTCGTCGGATTCCTGCTCCGCCCGCGTCTCTCGACGGAGGCATTTCGGTGGACCATTCCTGGAGTCGCGCTCTGGTCGCTCGCCGGGTTCCTCTTCGTGATGCGGGGGTACTTCGAAGCCGAGAGTCCGATCCTCCACATGATCCAGGTGAACACGCTGTTCGCGGTGTCACCGATCCTCGTCTGCGCGTTCTGGAGGAATCAGGAGGACGCCTCGCTGCTGTCGTCGTTCGTCTGGCCGCTCACGCTGATCTATGTCGTCGTCTACAGCCTGGTATCGCCGCTCGATGCGACCGAAGGGGTCCATTGGGGAAACCGGTTGGTTCTCGTTCTCTATCCGCTGTTCGCCGTGATGGCCGCTGAGCAGATCACGCATTGGACCCCCCGGGCGGGGAAGGCGAGCGCCTTCGGCACTGGCGTGCTGATCATCACCGCAGTCGCTTCGCTGTTGGGTCAGGCGTATTCGGTCTGGCTCCTCGACCGCAAGCAGACGGTCACGAAGCAGCTCAACGAGATGGTCGCGGCGCGGCCGGAGCGCGCGATCCTGACCGACCTGTGGTGGGTTCCGCTCGAGATCTACTCGGTGTTTCCCGAGCGACCGATCTTCCGGGTCCGATCCCAGGATCAGATCAACGAGCTGCTCGCCATCCTGAAGCAGGCGGGGTACGAGGCCTGTCTCCTCGTGACGGGGCCGGGGCGACCGACCTCTTTGCCTCCGGTCGCGATCTTCGAGGACGAGACCACGCACTGCCGTATGGTCAAGCTCATCCGGATCGACCTCGGCTCCTGACGGGGCGAGAACGGCCCTGGAGCAGAGCGAGCACGGCTCTGGAGCGGACCGAGAACCGCGCGAGGAACCGTCGCCGGACGACGGAGTACGCCATCGCCGGAACGTTCCGATCCCGTGGAGGACCTGCCGCGGGACGGTTCGAAGAGATCGAAATCGATGGAACCACCATGACATGGGAGGAAGAATGGAGCCCGTACACGTGATCGACTCGGAGTCCATGGGTGACCCTTCCCGTCACCTGGTGTTGGCGGATCTGCGGGAGCGGTACCACCGGCTCACCGGGGCTCCGACCGATCGGGGTCGGGTCGTGATGCTGATCCGCAAGGTTGCGGGCGGTGTCCGTGAGCTGCCCGAGTCGGCCGAGCTGACATGCGTGCAGGGGGTGCCGGGAGATGCTTGGGGACGACACGACGAGCCCGACATCGAAGCGCAGCTCGCCGTGATGCAGGAGGATGTCGCCTCCCTGGTGGCGAATGGACAACCGCTGCCGCTCTTCGGTGACAACCTCATCCTCGACCTGGACCTCTCGAGGCAGAACCTCCCGACGGGAAGCCGGGTCCGCGTCGGGAACGCGTTGCTCGAGGTCACGCCCAAGCCGCACAACGGATGCTCGAAGTTCCGCGCGCGCTTCGGAGACGCCGCTCTCCGCTTCGTTTCCGATCCCGAGCTCCGTCCGCGTAACTTGCGGGGGATCTATCTCCGGGTCGTCGAGCCGGGGATCGTGCGGGTGGGAGACGACG
>JAGQHR010000477.1 GCA_020431745.1 Candidatus Eiseniibacteriota bacterium | reverse complement strand
AAGGGCGCATCTGCTCGCCGGGCCGAGGGCCGGCTCGAATGGGGCGGGACTGGATTGCTCTAAGGATTTCCCTGAGTGAGTCGTCCGGTCGTACACCCGGTTCGAAGCGTCCGAGAGGGGAGAAAAATCCGGTGTTGAAACAATTCGTGCGCTGTATGCCTGCGAAATAGGTAAACTCTTCCCGCCACAAGCAGGGTGGTCCGTACCGTCGCTGGACTGTCTCGGGTCGGATCTCGTCTGCACACTTCGTGGCGAGCTCTCGCGTTTCCTTCCAGAGACGTAAGTGGCAATCACAGGAGGTTCGATGCTTCGCAAGGTTTTGGCATCTTTGGTGATCGCGCTCGTTGTCGGATCGCCGGCCCTGGGAGCTTCCGCTCACAAGGACGGCACCCCGACTCCGACCCAGGCTCCCGGCGTTCCCAGTGCGGAAGGTGCGGGCGGCTATGACTGGGCATACGGAACGGGTGGAGCGCTCGACGTGGTCCCGACGACCGGTGGGTCGGCTGCGGGCTGGGGCGAGTGGTTCATCACGACCGTGTACAACGACTCCGGCCAGGACGTCACGCTGACCGAGCTCGGTTTCCCGTGCTCTGGTCCGACGACGGGCACCTACGGTTGGATCGTCTGGCTCGGCCTCGGTGGACTCATCCCCCCGGCTGGGCAGGCGAGCACGGCTGACTACTACGGCACGTTCACGCCGAACGACCCGGATCCGAACTCGTTCCCGCCGACCGTCTACTCCTACGTGGACGTTTCCGGTGCCGGCATCGTGGTTCCGGCCGGCACGTATTTCTGCTTCGGCTACGACAACACCGGTACCGGTGGTCAGATCGACTTCAACGGTGTGGAGACCTGGGCCTGGTACTCGGGCGTCTGGGATCCGGACGTCAACTACGGTCGGACGGCGCTTCTGCAGGTCAAGGGCATCTTCGGCCCGACGCCGGTGCAGGAGTCGAGCTGGGGCAAGGTCAAGCAGCTCTACAAGTAGTCGCTGCGGATCGACCCCACGAGTTCGCTCGTGATCGACGGAGCCCTCGGCACTCGCCGGGGGCTCGTCGTTTGTCTTGCGGCGACCGGTCAGTCCAGGCTCTTGCGGAAGCGGGTGGAAGCGGCCAGCAGCACGGTGGTCCCGAATCCCAGCAGCACCAGCGCCTGCGGCCACAGGACGTCCAGTCCCGACGCCTTGAGGAAGATCCCCCGCAGGATGATCGCGTAGTACCGCAGCGGGATGATGTAGGTGAACCACTGGATCTCGCGCGGCATGTTCTCGATCGGGAAGATCAGTCCGGACAGATAGATCATCGGGATCATGAGCAGGAAGATCGCGGTCATCATCGCCTGCTGCTGCGTCCGCACCAGGGTCGAGACCCACAATCCCAGGCTGAGGTTCGTCAGGAGAAACGGAGCGGTCAGCAGCAGCAGCAGCCCGAACGAACCTTGGAGCGGGACCCGGAACCCGAAAACGATGATCGCGGTCACGCCGATGACATTCACGAAGCCGATGACCGCAAAGGGCAGGAGCTTCCCGACGATCATCTGCCAGGGCTTGAGCGGAGTGACCAGGATCTGCTCCAACGTGCCGATCTCCTTTTCGCGGACGATCCCCATCGACGGAAGGATGAGCGTGTTGAGCATGAGGACGAGGGCGAGGATGACCGGGAGATAGAACCACCGGCTCTTGAGGTCCGGGTTGTACCAGACCCGCGGTCGTAGATCGATCGTCCCAGGTGCCCCGGCGGCCACCGCTGCCGCCGCGGTCACGCCCGCCGCCGGCGTACCCGCTGCCGTAGTGCTCGCCGCCGCTGTACTCACCGCCGTCGTAGCCGCAGCGGATGAGGTCGCGGCGCCCGTGTTCTGGGATGCCGCCTGTGACGCGACTCGGCGGACGTTACGGACCGCGACCGCGGACACGATCGAAGACGCGTAGCCCATGCCGACGACCGCGGAGTTCGAATCCGTCCCGTCCACCAACAACTGGACCGACGGGGACTCGCCTCGCTCCACCTTCCGCGCGTAGCCATCCTCGATGACGAGCGCGACCTGTGCGGCTCCACGGGTCAGCCAGGGTTCCACCTCGCTTTGGCTCGGAAGATCGGCCACCAGATCGAAGCGTCCCGAGGCGAGGAAGCGATCGGTCAGGGCCCGGCTGCTCGCGGTGCGGTCGAGATCGATGAGCGCCATGGGGATGCTGTTGACGTCGTTGTTGGCCGCGAAGCCCAGGGTGATGAGCTGGACGAGCGGAGCGATCAGGAGCACGCGGAGCATGCGCGTGTCGAGCCGCAGCTGCAGGAACTCTTTGACGATCATGCGTCGCAGGACGCGGACTCCGGCCGGCGCTTCCATCAGGCCTCCTTGCGGGTCAGTCGCAACCACGCGAAGATGAACACCAGGTTCGAGTAGAGGGTGAGCAGAAGGAACGGCTTCCAGTAGACCGTCAGAGGCGCGCCCTTCAGGATCACCCCCCGCAGGATGATGAGGAAGTAGCGCGCCGGCACCGCGTACGTGATGGCCTGGAGCACCGCCGGCATCGAGTGGATCGGGAAGATGAATCCCGACAGGAAGATCGCCGGCAGCATCGAGAGCAGCGTCCCCGCCTGGAAAGCCATGGCCTGGGTGTCGACCAGACTCGAGACGAGGAGGCCGAATCCGAGCGCCCCGATCAGGTAGACCAGCGTCGCGATGAAGAGATCGAGATAGGAACCCTGGATCTCGATTCCGAAGAGCACCCGGGCCGCGACCAGAATCACCGTCGCCGCGATCAGAGAGATCGCCAAGTAGGGTAGCGTCTTGCCGGTGACGAGCTGGGTCGGTCCCAAGGGCGTCACCCGCAGCTGCTCCATGGTTCCGCGCTCCTTCTCCCGGACGATCGAGATCGCGGTCGAGAGCACGGCGGTCAACATCAGGATGAATCCGATCAGCCCCGGCACGAGGAAGTTGGTCGACCGCAGCTCCGGGTTGTACCAGACGCGCGGCCGGAATTCGATGGGCGGGTCGATCCGCCCGGTCCGCTGCTCGACGAGCGAGATGTTCTCTTCGCCGACGAGCGCGTTCGCGTATCCGAGGAGGGTGGTGGCGGTTTGGGCGTCGGCGCCGTCCACCAGAAGCTGGAGCGGCGACTTTCGCCCCGAATCCAGATCGGCGGCGTAGCCGTTCGGGATCACGAGGATCGCTTTCGCCTCCCGGCGCTCCGCGATGCGCTCCACGTCCGCGCCGGCCGGCAGGTCGGCCACCTGATCGAAGAAGGTCGAGTTCACGAAGCTCGCCACCAGCGCCCGGCTGCGGGCCGTCTTGTCCAGGTCCATGACGGCGAGCGGGACGTGCCGCACGTCGAAGTTGAGCGCGTATCCATAGAGCAACAGGAACAGCGCCGGCATGCCGATCAGCATGCCCAGCGTGATCGGATCGCGGCGCGCCTGGCGCATTTCCTTGTCCGCGACGGCGAACATCTTGGAGAGGATCATCGGCGCTCCGCTTCCGCGCGTTGGATGGTGTGGATGAAAACGTCCTCGAGCGAGGGCACGATGCGTTCCACGGAGATCGGATCGTGCGCGCCGTTCGCGAGGAGAGCCCGCACGCGCCGACGCCCTTCCTCGGGGTCGCGCACGACGAGATGGATGGCGGTCCCGAAGACCGTGGCTTCCAACACCCAGTCCTCCCGCTCCAGGGTCTCCAACGCCTCGCCGAAGCGCGCGCAGGTCACTTCCAGAACGGCGCGCCCGGCGAACACCTCCTTGAGCTCCGCGGTCGTCCCGAGCGCGACCGGTCGTCCCGCGTGGATGAGTGCGATGCGGTGACAGTGCTCGGG
>JAGQHR010000476.1 GCA_020431745.1 Candidatus Eiseniibacteriota bacterium | reverse complement strand
CGTCGCGGACTGGTTCCACGCCCGCACGAGAGCGTCCGGGAGCGGATCTCCATGATAGAGCACCCGCACAGGCACCGTTGATTCAGATTGCGGGTCCGCCAGAGCCACGATCTCCAGAGGGAGTCCGACCGGTTTCTCGAGTCGGCCGAGATCCGGTTTCGGTGCGGCGATCCAGGTCTTGGGGCAACGGGCGAACCGTTCGCGTCCGGGGAGGTCGGCTTCCCCGCGCGCGGCGCGTTCCTTCCGCGGGCCGTCCAGCCCTTCCATCGCCAGGTACGCTTCGAACTTCCGGGCCGGGAGCTCGATCTCGGTGAAGGTCGAGCCATAGGCGACGAGCACGCCTCGATCGTCCGGCACTTTCAGATAGGCGAAATCGACGCTGCCGTTGACGGGATGGGCGGCGAGATCGATGTCCCGATCGGCGCGGGCGACGAACCGCAGCGTCCGCTGATGGGCGTAGGGCAGGAGCTCGCCGTCGAACCCGGTTCCGACGAAGGCGTGGATCGCGACGACGCTGGCCTGCTCCGCCGAGAAGGCAGAGGGTGTGAGCCAATACTCGTGGGCGTTCGCACCTGCGGCGCAGAAGGATGACAGAATGAGGATCGCCGACATCGCGCGCCACGCCGTCGCGATCGCGATCCTCGGTCCGGAAGGGCACGGAGAAGCCGCACCTACTGCGGCGAAGAATCCTCTCGCTGCGCTGGGTCGCCTGCTCGTTGCTCGTTTCATGACCATCCCTTGCGTCGCTCCTCCGGATCATTGATCGGCTCGCCGGCCTGTCCGGTCCCGGCATGCGTCCTGTATACGCGGCTCGCTCACGATCGGATGGGGACCACGATCGGCAGTGGCGACGTCCGGTGCCTCGCCCCAGAGCCACGTCTTGGCTCCAGGCCGGACTCACTGTTCGGAACGGTGTCGGCCAGGTGCTGCAAATGATTGCGGATGAGTGACTAACAGGGGACAGCCCCGCTCTGGTCGCAACCGGGGACCGCAGCGGGGCCGGGCTCGACGGGCGGTCCTTCTGGTAGAATCAGGGAGTCCGATTTCTTTCGCCGGCCGCCGACCCCTCCCCAGTCGTTGGCCAAACCGGGGACGAAGCGCGGGCCCGAGCCGCTCGCGAACGACGGCTCCTCCGTCGAGGTAAAGCATGCATCTTCGCTCTCACTGCCGCTCGGCCGCTCGTGTTCTGTTGCCGTCGTTGATCGTCGTCGGGATCGGTGTGCTGGCGGTGGCGGATCCCGAGCGGCTTCGGGAAGTGCCCCGGGTCTTCGCGCACGACGAGATCGAGCGCTCGCCCGCAGGGGACGGTGTCGATACGGCATCGATGAATCCGGGGGACGAGGCATCCCCCGCTCGAGATTGCGCCGGCGTCTTCTACCCTATCCAGATCAGCGTGGAGCCTCGGACACCGGCGCTCTCCGGTGAGGTGGCGACCGCGATCGTGCGGGTGAGCACGTCCCAGGTCATGGGGAACGTCCGGGTTCGGTGGACGCTCGATCGCGCGCTCCGAGCGGTGACGCCTCCTACGGAATCGACGATCGACCACTTGGCTCCGGGCGACGTCTGGACCCAGGAGATCGCGGTGGAGCTCCCGGTATCACTCGACCGACGCACGGTCGAAGTGACGGTCGAGGGCTGGGTCCACGGCGAGCCGCTCTCGCGCTCCACGATCTGGAACCTCCTTCCCGGCGGACCGGAGGCGGCTCGCGAGGTCGTCCGTCCGGACGGATCCCGGGTGCGCGAAGTGGCCGCGCGGAGGATCCGATGATGCGGCGGCTGTATGCGTCTCCCGGTTCGCCGGTGCGTTCGCTCGTCGCGCTCGCGATGGGGATTATCCTTCCCTCGCTCTTCGTGGCAGGGACCGCGCTGGCCGCGCCCGTCGACGTGACCGGTCGCTTCTTCTATCAGGATCGCGAGTGGGACGGGGCGGGATACACCGGGACGGTGCAGGACCTGCCGATCCGTTACGCCGATATCGAAGTGGTCAACGCGCTGAGCCAGGGGATCGTCGCAACGGGACGGACTGACGAGGACGGTGCGTACTCCGTGACGGTGAACCTCTTCGCAACCGCCGATCTCTACGTGCGCTGCTCGAGCGCGACCACGAACGATCCCGACTATCACATCTGGGTCGTGAACACCTTCCAGCGGATCAACGGCACGAGCGACATCACCAACTCCGTAGTCCACGCGATCGTCTCGGCCACGCAGCCGGTCGATCCCAATCAGCCCGCCTCCGGGGATTTCGGCGACTTCGAGATCGCCGATGCCACCGGACACGGCGTCGCCCAGGCCTTCAATATCCTCGACAACGCGATCGACGCGTGCGACTACCTCGCCACCCCGCAAGCGCTGGGGCGCTACCCCGATGCCTCCGAGTTCGTGGTCTACGGATGGAACGGCCAGGCGGGGTCGATGGGTTCGAACTACCAGTGGCACGGGATCTTCCTGACGGCGCGTCCGGAAGACACCGACGGATGGTCGGACGCGGTGATCCTCCACGAGACGGGGCACTGGGTCGCCGACTTCTTCGGGGATGACGACAATCCCGGAGGGACGCACATCCTGGGGGACAGCTTCCAGGATCCCCGCCTTTCCTATGGAGAGGGCTACGCGACCTTCTTCTGCGCGGAGGTTCGCGAGTTCCGGTCCGCGCGGCTCAACGGCCTGGGCCAGCCGATCGATGACGAGGTCTCGATCTATGCCGACCTCGCGATTCCGCCGACGATTCCGGAAGCGGGAGGGTTGGAGTTCGCCTACGACTTCGAGACGGGTCTTTACACGAACGGGGTCCCGATCGACCAGATCGGAAGCGCGAACGAGACCGGAGTGACCGCCGCCATGTGGGACATCGTTGACGGACCTACGACTCCCGATGCCTCCGAGGGATTCGACGACGACGAGATCGACGACACCGGTGCGCTCAGTTGGGACGTGACGCGGAACTTCATGCCGGTGCGCGGTCTCAGCGATTGGCTCACCATCGAAGACTTCCACGACGGATGGTTCGTGCAGCACGGCGCGAGCTTTCTCCGGGCGGAGATGGACTCGATCTTCGTCGGGATGCAGGACATGCCGTTCTCCCTCGACGCGTATGAGCCGGACGATGCGATCGGGACCGCGCCCTTGGTCGAGCCGCTGACCTATGCCGCCGGCCCCGGGGGCGCCGTCGTCATCAACGAGATCGATCTCGGACCAGAAGAGCGGATCGAGCTCTACAACTCCGGGGATATGCCGGTGAACCTGACTAACTGGAGGATCCGGACCGATCGCAACGGGTTCCCCTCCAGCGACTACTTCTTCCCCGCGTTCATCCTCTATCCCGGCGCACATGTGGTCGTGCATAGCGGGGGAGACGCGGCGAACAACGGTCCGGTGCATCTCTTCGACGAATTCTTCCTGGTCTACTGGGTCAACGAGGACGACGGGGCCTGCACCCTGACCAACTCCTCCGGAACCAACATCGACTTCCTCCGATGGGACAACGTCAACGGGCAGGATCCCAGCAACAAGGCGGTGCCTCCCGGACTGCAATGGACGGGAACGCTCCTTTCGGCGCCCGATGGTTTGATGCTGGGTCGCGACCAGGACGGCACCGACACCGACGACGCATCGGACTTCCTGCTGCGGGGCCCCAGCTTCGGCGGGCCCAACTTCGACGTGATTCCGCGCCACCACGCGTATCCGGTGGGAGACCGGGATCTCGCCCGGATCGACCTGCAGGACGGGGATCTCCTGGCCGTGTCGGCGTTCTCGCCGCACTCGGCGGGGCAGCCTGTGATGGAGCTTCTGAGCGCGGAGGGCGTTTCGAGCGGGGC
>JAGQHR010000475.1 GCA_020431745.1 Candidatus Eiseniibacteriota bacterium | reverse complement strand
CGGACTGAGCTGGGGAGTCTACCGCGAAGGGCACGGGGAGAGAACACGGGAGAGCCGCTCCCGCTGGGAGGATGATCCTCGCCCGGACGGGCGATCCCGACGACGCGCCGACCGGCTCAGAGCGGCACGGCGAACCGGCCGATGATCGGCCGCACGAGCCGATCGAAGTCGGCGAAGCGCAACCGCATCAGCTCGGCGTGCGTCCCCGCGTTGAAGACGATCTCCTCGTCCAGCGCGAGCCGGGCCGCGACGAAGACCGGCACGCCGTAGAGATTGCCGAAGGGCGGCATGGCGCCGATCGCGCAATACGGAAAGCGATCGCGGAACTCGCACTCGGTCGCGAGCTCGATCACGGTCGCTCCCGCCAGCGCGCCCAGACGCGCGAGATCGACACGACAACAGCCGGGAAGAACCGCCATCGCGAGCGTGCCGTCCAGCTTCACCATCACCGTCTTGGCGATCTCCTGGCCCGGAACGTGGGCCAGCTCGGCTACTTCGGAGGTGGTGTAGGCCGGTTCGTGCCGCTGCGTGGTATACGGGACGTGTTGCTTGTCCAGGTACTCCTGAAGTCTGCGGACTGGCATGGCGACCCCCTTGGTTGGGGAGGGTGCGAATGGCCGGACTCCCGTTTGTGCCCTACGAGGGTGACCCCATCCGCGTTTCCGGACAAGTCGCGAATCCCGCAACCCCCGGGAAACACTGGTCGCTTTCTCCCCACGGGAGGTTCAAGAAGCCTTCCCCGCGGGCCGATTTCCTAGGAAGCTTTTGCCAGGTCCCGGTGGGCGGTTTGCGCTTCCCGGGAGCCCGAGTAGAATGGCGAGACGACTTCGAAGACGCCGACGTCCCCGCATCCCGTGAACATCGCAACCATGGCTCCAAGACGGCGCGCAGGACCGGGACCGAACCAGATCGGACTCGAGGAGGGATTGAGATGTTCCGCACAGAAGCCCCATCAGGAGACCGCCACCCGCACCGTGCCATGGTGAGCCGAATCGCTCGGGTCACCGCACTGCTCGCCATGGGAACCGTTTTCTTCGCCCTGCACGGATGCTCTTCGAAAACGGCGCCCCGGGGCGGCGCCGAGATCGCGCAGGAGACCGGGGGCCCGCAGCCCGACGGCTCCCTGCACGGCGCGACGAGCACCTTGGTCGATCCGAACCGTCAGATTCGCTGGGAGTACTCGGCCATGCCCAACCCGGCGCCGAGCTCGCAGCCGAACTATCTCCTCAAGAGCTATCGCTGCGAAAAGGGAGGATCGACCCTCAACGGAGAGGCGCGCGGATCCCTCGGTCAGCTCGTCGAGACGCTCAAGAGCAAGCCCTCGGTGCGCGTCGTCTGCATCGGACTCTGCGACGGGCAAGGAGAAGCGGTCAACGCGCAGAACCTGGGGATGAACCGGGCCCAGGCCGCGAAGCAGTTCCTCACCGGACAGGGCATCGCCAAGGACCGCATCGAGACTGCGTCCTTCGCGGCGACGCAGGCGACGGCGAGCAAGGACGAGACGATCGGTCAGGCGGAGGAGCGCCGGGTCGAGATCTGGTTGCTCTCGGAGTAAGATCCCCGGCGCTTCCACGGGACGGGAGCGCGTCGGCTCGTGTGCCTCAGCGCAGGACGAGCACGCGCTCCGTCGAACCTTGCTTGGGACCGGTCTCGGACTGCTTTCCTTCCGACACCGTCGCCCGCACCCAATAGAGACCGGCCGGAACCAGGCGCGTACTCTGGTCGCGGGTATCCCACTCGAGCCGCTGGTCCGCTGCGATCGCGCCCTCGTACAGCCTGCGCACGATTCGTCCGTTCACATCAACGATGTCGACGCGGGCCGAGACGCCTTCGGTTCGGCGCAGCTCGATCGTGACCGACTCCCGGGCCGGAACCGGAGCGACCCGCAGCGAGAGCCGTGACGGGAGCGTGCTCTCGTCCTCACCGACCTCCGCGGGCTCCAGGAGACCGGTTACGTAGAGACCGTTGTCCGTGCCCGCCACGAGCGACCGGCTCGCCGCGTCGTACGCGACGGCCCGCACGCGGTGCATGGGGAAACCGTCGGCAACGCCCGGATCGTCGGTGACGATCCCTTCAGCCGCCGTCGCCAGATAGACGTAGCCCAGCACCGGATCCCACGCCGCATCGTTGAGATCGCCGGTGTACGCGAACAGCAGCGACCAGGACGCACCGCCGTTCAGAGTTTCGTAGATCCCCGCTCCGACGATCGCGACCACGAGGTGATCCGAGTCCGTCGGGTCGACCTCGATCCGAAGGGGATTCCCGAACGGCAGTCCGTCGGCCCGCGGGCTCCAGGTGGCACCGCCGTCGACGCTCTCCATCACGACCGGATTCACCCACTGTCCCGCGAAGAGGTGATCCTCGTCGGCAGGGTCCACGGCCGCGCATCCGAAGCTGTGGATCGGGCTCACCTGCTGATAGCTCTGATTGGCGTCATCGCTCCGATAGATCCCACCGCTGCCCAGCAGATAGACCGTATGGTCGTTCCAGGCCGGCGCATACCGGTAGGGATAGCTGTCCATTCCCGGGGGCAGGCTCCCCGGCGGCGGCGTCCAGTTGTCGCCGAAGTCTTCGCTGCCGGCCGCGAACGGCTCCCCCACGTCGGACGGAAACGAGGTCCCGCACTCATACAGCAGTCCGGGAGTACCCCGGCTGACTTCGAAGCCGGTAGGCTCGGACCAGTACTCCGGTGGATGATTCGTCCAGGGCGCCGAAGGGTCGGTGCCGACGAGACGCAGATCGAAGCCACGGGCATAGACATGACCGGCGCCGTCGCTCCTCACGTAGCGCACCGGATACGAATGGATGCCCTGATTGCGGACCTCCCAGGTAGATCCCGCGTTCTCCGAAGCCCAGAAACCGCCGCTACCTTGCGTGGCGAAGTAGAGCCGGGACGGATCGCCGTTCCCGAACTGCAGGGAGACGGCGACTTCGGAGCAGTTTCCCGGTCCCAGCAGCAGGGCCCAGCTCGTACCCTGATTCGTGGACTGCCAGACGACGCCGCCGTCCCACGCGCTGCAGGGCGCCAGGCTCGCGAGGATCACGCGATTCGCATCGACCGGGTCCGCAACGAGCGCATCCAGCGCATACCCCATCGTCGGACGACCCCGCGGAGAGAAGGTCGCGCCCCCGTCGGTGCTCCGATAGACCCACTCGTTCACGGTGTCGTAGCCACTCGCCCACACCAGATCGGGATCGACGGGGCTCCAAGCCAGATGCCAAAGCTCGACTCCCGCGGTGGCGAAGAGCTGCCAACTGTTCCCGGCGTCAGTCGAGCGGAGGTGCCCGGCGGGAAGCCGCGACGAGTCGCGACGGATCGGACGGGTCGAGCACGAGATCGCGAAGTCCGAGACTTCCGAAGGACGAAGTCACCCAGGACCACGTGAACCCGCCGTCGAGACTGCGATAGACACCGCCGCTCGCGCCGGCGACCGAGGCGAACACGACATCCGCATCGAAGGGATCGAAGAGCAGCCTGCTAACGACGCCTCCGTTCAGGCCGTCGGTGATCGGAAGCCAACGGTCACCACCGTCGGTGGACCGCAACACCCGACCGGTGGCGCCCAGCAGAACGACCTCGGCGCTTGCCGGGGACACGGCGGCTGCGAAGATCGCCTGGCCGGAGGAAAGGCTGGACGTCACATCGGTCCACGTCGCCCCCGCGTCATCTGTGCGATAAAGCCCCAGGGTGGAGGTCGAGATGTAGATCACGTCGGGATTCGTGGGCGCGACGCCCATCGCCCGCAACCGACCCTCGGAGACGTCGGCTTGGGCGGGTTGCCAGTCGGCACGGGCCAGCGAGTGCGAGGAAACCAGGGCGGCGAGTGGCCAAAGC
>JAGQHR010000474.1 GCA_020431745.1 Candidatus Eiseniibacteriota bacterium | reverse complement strand
AAGGCAGGACGTAGAGCGCCGTCTGCTCCCCTTCCTCGTGCGAAATCCGGGGTTCTTCCTGCGGGAGTCCGTTCAGCGCGATCATCTCCGCCCGCTCCCGCTCGATCCGGGGTCGCGTATCCAGTCCGTCGATCGGATAGAAGTCGGATCCCATCACGAAGACACGCCCGGTCTCGGAAAGGAACGTCGCGTGCGCCCGTCCCCCGATCACATCCAGCCCCTCGTAGGTCTGTTGGAAGTGGACCGATGACTTGCCCATCCCCTCGGTCACCTCCGCAACACGCAGTTCGTCCGTGTCGACCCCGAGAGCGGTGGCGTTTTGTGACACGACGAAGCTCGCCGCCGACTCCGCCCCGGCTCGATCGCTCAACCGCGGAGCGACCTCGGCTCCCGTCCCGAACAGATAGTGAGGAGTGCCGGAACGCTGGTTCCAGGCCTGGACGACCCAGCGCCCTCCGATCTGCTCGTCGACCTGCTGGGCGATCCGAGGATCGGCCGCGCCGAACGCCTGGTCACCATAGAGAACGCTCCCCTGTTGGAACGGGAGCGCGATTTCCAGCGCTGCGGATTCTTCCGGAGCGACCAACGCCCGGGCGGACCCGGTCACCAGGGTGACCGATGCAAGGATCGCGACCAGGCACGCAGACGTCACGACGCGAGTGGCATCCGACTCGCGAGGGAACCGGTCCGGCACCTGAGCAGACTTCCGGTAGTACCAGGCTCCACCGCGAACTCCGCGCAGTCCCTTGCCAGGACGCGGATCGGTCATCATCGTCTTCCTCCTCCCAGCGATTCCGTTGTCTACGGACACTTCCGCCCGTCGCACATTGCAGCGCGATCCAGTCGTGACGCGATCCAGTGGCGGCCCGATCCACCGACAGTGCGACCTACTGCAGATTCACGAGTACGAGAACCAGACCGCGGCCCTCGGGGAGGCACGTCATCGCCTTGCCGAGAATCGCTCCGCGCGCCCGGTCGAGATCGACCGCCTTCATCGCGTGTCCGGGCGTCTCGGAAGTCGTCAGGAAGTCGCCCCGTTCGATCGGACCGGACGCGGCATCGCACCACACGTAGACCCGGCCACTGAGTGCGACCGGCGCCGCGTCCTTACTGCCCGGCAAGTTTCCGAGCACCGCGCCCACGGAGAAGTCGTTCGCGCCGCTCACGACTCCGGCGACACCGTGGTTATAGGCGCCCTCGGCGAGGCAAAGCTGACCGTCGTGGGTAGGATCGATCATCACGACCATCCCCGGCTCGACCACTTCGTTCGTGGGAAACTTCTCGGCGAGGTCCGCGCCGACGATCTCCAGCACGTTGATGCGGGTCACGCCGCCACCCGTCGTGACCAAGTTGATATTTCCGCCCGCGTTCTCGTTCCACAAGGTCATGTCCGAGGTCCCTGCGGCCGGGAAGCCGAAAAACGCCCTGCGTCCGGCGGCCGCTCCACCGGGGAAAAAGCTCATGTAGGCGTGCGTCGTCCCTTCCAACTCCAGGGTACCGCCGTTGGTGAGCGGCTCCCGCTTGACGTGCAGCCCACCGTTCGGGGTGGTGGTCCCGACGCCCACCCGACCATCCGCGGTGGCCGTCAGGACTCTCCCGGCAAGCGTGTTGAGGACCACGTCGCCGGCGTCAGAAGCCAGAAACACACTGCGATCTCCCGTGCTGCCGTCACCGCAGTACCCGATCCGCGTTCCGGCAACATCGGAAAAGGACACATACGCCTGATTCACGGCGCCGGACAGGTTCCCCTCGATCCGCAAGCCCTCGCCGGAAGTTTCGACCTGCAGGTTGGCCACCGGATTCGCCGTCCCGATCCCGACCCGGCCGTTCGCATCGACGGTGAGCGCATCCACCGGGTTTCCGTCCGAGGCATCCAGGGAATGGCCGTCAACACCCGGAACCTTGAGGGCGTAGGGAGACGCCGCCACCTTTTGGCGAGGACTCAAGGTCGCGAACGCACCGCTTCCGGCCGGGCTCCTGACCGCGGTCTCGATCCAGCGCTGATCCCCCTGGAATGCCGAGGTCCCGAAGTCGAGCGTGACGGTGAACACGCCGGCCACGACCGTGACGTTGTTGGCAGCGACCGTCGATCCGATCTGGGTGCCTCCGCTCGCCGCTCCGAACAGCTTGAACTGGAAGTCCGCCGTCCCGTTCACCGGCGCACCGGAGAGATTCAGCTGGCCCTGATACGTGAAATCGGTACCGAGGGGTGTCTGGGCCGCGGCGACCCCCGCCAGCAGGAGCGTCGTCCCCAAGATCGTGATTCCGGCGAGCATTCGCATCGACATGGTCCATCCTTTCTGGATCGGAACGATCACGGACGCGGTTCGACTCGAACCGGGATCCGGTGAGAGTGTCGGTGAGCCCTTCGGAACCCTGGGATCTCACGACTCCGATCGGGAAACACGGATCGGACCGAATACGCACGCACCTATTCCGTCGGCCTTGCGCCCGGGACCGGTCTACGTCGTGCGCGAGCACGGGAAAGAGGAAGAAGAGGGGAAGCCGGGAGATCTCGAGCGGCCTTCAGGGGAGCCGTCGCCGGGGCATCGGCGACGACCACAGGGTGCGCGGCCTTCGGTGGAAGCGTCGAACCCGGCCCGCCGGGAGAACGCCCAAACCGTACCCGGGCCGGCGAAAGGTGGCTTCGATCCTGGGATCAACCCGGATAGACGGTACCCTCTTCGACGAAGCAGAGTGGATTCATCCACGGATCCTGCAGGTAGAACGAGCGTTCTCCCCAGGGGCGCACCCGAATCGCGCCGCCGGGCTCCCCGTGGACACTTTCCGTGGAGAGGCAGCCCAGCGCCTCGGCGCGCACGAACGCGGAGTCGAGGTCCCGGACGGTGAAGTAGAGGGCCTTGGCCGCGGGATGGGGCGTCCCCGCGGAAGAGACGTCCAAAACCTGGAGCGTCACGGCTCCACAGGTGAAGTAGACCCGGTTCCCGGCCTGCCGGCGGCCCCGGACGCCCATCAGTCGCGAGTAGAAGGCATCCGCCGCATCCAGATCCCCGACCTCGATGTTGATCCGGAAGAGGCTGGGAACCTCCGCCGCATCCCCCGGTGTCGGCGAGTCTCCGGTGCCCTCGGCAACCGCCCGCGACTTCTTTTCACCACCCTTGTCCACGTCGTCCTCCTCCGGTGTCAGCCCGGCTAGCTTCAGCCCGGCTTCTTGAAGAACCAGTCCAACCAGGATCGCACGAGGTCCAGACGGCGCTTGTCGATCCGATACGCGCGCACACGTCCCTGGCGTTCGTGGCGAACCAACCCCGCCTCCTCGAGGACTCGGAGGTGCCGCGTGGTAGTGGGCCAGGCGTGATCGAACAGCGAGGCGATCGCCCCCGCGGTCATCTGTCCGCCCTCGAAGTTCAGAGTCATCAGAATCTGCCGACGGGCTGGATGCGCCAGGGCCGTGAACGCCGCCGCATAGGCGTCCTCCGCTCCGACCCGGGGTCTCTGCCTCTTCGCCGACACCGACTATATTTAGCATCAATGCTAAATATAGTCCACCCCCGAGCGCCAAAAAAGAACCGGCTCGTGGTGCTCGACTCTCCCGGGCGAGCGTCCGATCGCGACTCGGGGAGATGCGTCAGCGGGTACGGCGCCCATACCTCACGGCAGGGGCGTCCGCCGACTCTCATCCGCCGAGGGCCACCTGCCGCTTCATCGAGTCGATCTACTCGACGATTTCGACGTGATAGGCCTTCCGATACGCGGATCCGAAGAGGCCGATCGCTCCCGACACCCCTCCGTTCTCTTCCGGATGCTCCCGATAGAGGTAGTCGTAGGTGTTGTCGTCGATGGCGGCGATCGTGACCGTGTAGTGTCCCCAGAACACCATCATCGCGTCGTAG
>JAGQHR010000473.1 GCA_020431745.1 Candidatus Eiseniibacteriota bacterium | reverse complement strand
GAGATGTCCCCGTGGATCGCGGCCACCGGGTAGCCGATCATCTCGAGCCCCGCGACCTGATCGTTCATCAGCGCCTTGAGTGGAGAAACCACGATGGACAGCCCTCGGCGCACCAGGGGGGGCACTTGATAGCAGAGCGACTTCCCCCCGCCCGTGGGCAGGATCACGAGGGCATCCCGTCCCGCGAGCGCGGCGCGGATCGCCTCTTCCTGCATGGGCCGAAGGGCCTCGAACCCCCAGTAGGACCGGAGGACACGTTCGAAGTCGGGAGCCTGAGGAGGTGCGTCGACGGGCGGCTGCGCAGCGTCCAACGGAACGACTCCTCCTTGAGATCGACCGGTTCTGGGATCCATCCACGGGAACGGACGTCGGCGTCACCCGATCGACGCCAACGGTGCGGTGCGAAACTCGGACCACCGGGACGGTGGGTTTCGCGTCACCGCGTGAACCTACCAACGAACGGGGGCCCTAGCAAAGTCCTGACCCACGATCCGTCGGGTTCTCCATCGCGGGGGCTTCCGCCTCCGCCATCGTGAGCAGGTCGACCAGGCTCATCCCGGTCGCCCGGATCTTGGCGCGGTGCATTGCTTCGGCTCCCAGCTCAACGGCCAGCGCCTCGCAGGCATCGGTCAGCGAGACGCGTTGACCCGGGGCGACCAGATAGCTCTGACCACCCACACGATCGATCAGTCCGATGACGAGGCTCGCGGCCAGCGCGGTACGACCGGTTTTTTCGGCGACGCGGGCGATCGAGAAGAGGGTGGAGGCAGTTCCCGCATCGTCACCGACTCCCAGACGGATCCGAGCGGCTCGCAGCAGGTATCGCTCGGCCTCCTCGTACCGCCCCAGCATCGTCGTCAGGACGCCGAGATTGGAGCAGACCATCGAAGTGTTGGGAGCATCCCGCATCTCCTCGACGATGTGGAGCACCTCGAGAAACGAGTCCAGGGCTTCGTGCGGATCTCCGAGGAACCAGCGGCTCCAGGCGATGTTGGCCAGAGCCGTGACCACTCCGGCGCGGTCGTTCATGAGCCGGCTCTCGCGGAGATGCTGCTCGTAGTATCCCAATGCGATCTCGTTGCGTCCGCGCGTGCTCTCGATCACGCCGAGATTGCCGAGCGCCGCCGCAGCCGCGCCGCGATCTTCGGCTTCGCGAGCACGTTGCAGACTCTCCTCCGAATGGGCGGTAGCCGCGTCCAGGTCCCCCTGTCGGAACGTCACCATCGCCGCGACCTGATGCACGAACGCCAGCGTGCCCGAGTCTGCGATCGCGCCTGCCGTGCCGATGGCCTCGGCGAGGAGAGACGCCGATCGTTCCGGGCGATTGAGGGACGAGGAGAGGAACGCCGCCTGCGCGAGCAGGCGCGCCTCCGCCCGTGCACCGGTAGCGGATGCCGAAGTCTCGACCGGGACGCTCGGTCGTGCGGTGCCGTCGCCGGACGACTCCAGGGCATGACGTCGAGCCTCGACGACCTGCTCCAATCGCGCCAACCCGGCTGTCCACTGTCCCATCTGGAACCCGTAGTAGGTCAGTAGATCCGCGAGGTGGTAGGCGGCGGGCAGCCGACCCGTCGCCAGCGCCAGCTCCAAACCGTGGAGCGCGTTCGGATAGTCCGGTTCGATCCTCGCGACCCAGGCGGCCCGGGTGGAAACGTCTTCCTCGGGACGGACGCGGGTCCATGCGATGAGGTGGTCGAGGTAGGCAGACTCCAGCAGGGCGGTCTCGCCCGCGTGTTCGTCCTCTCCCTGCTTGCCGGCCGCGAACACGCGAATGGTCTCGAGGAGGCGGTAACGTCCGGGGCCCGGGCCATGATCCATCGGTTCGATGAGCGATCCTTCCACCAGTCGCCCGACGAGGTCGCAAATCTCCCAGTGTTCGAGACCGCCCCAGCCCCCGCAGACGGATTCGCACGCGGAAAGCGTGAACCCTCCGCGAAAGATCGAGAGTCGCCGCAGCAACGACTGCTCGGATGGCGTGAGCAATCGGTAGCTCCAGTCCACGAGGTCGGAAAGCGAGCGGTGTCGGGAGTGCGTGCTGGCCGTGCCCAGAAAGGAACGACCGGCTCGGATCCGTTCCAGCGTCTGTTCCAGCGAGAACGCGCGGGTCTGTCCGGCGGCGAGCTCGATCGCGAGGGGGAGCCCGTCGAGGCGCTGGCAGATTTCCCGAATCCGCTCGAGTCCTTCCGCCCCGACCGTGAACCCCGGTGTGCGGCTGCGCGCCCGTTCGAGAAAGAGCTCGACCGAGTCGGATCGTTCGTTCGATGTCGATGGGTCGGTCGTGGCCAGCGGGGGCAGGATGACGATCTCCTCTCCCGGAATCCCGATCGGATTGCGGCTCGTGGCCAGGACGGTGATCGACGTGCTGGCGGCGAAGAGCTCTTCCAGAAACTCGCGCACTCCCGCGGTGAGATGCTCGCAGTTGTCGAGCAGCAAGAGGCTCGGGTCGTCTCCCAAGGTTTCGGCGAGCGCTCGGGCAGGAGAGAGGGGGGCTCCTTCGCGTGCTGCATCCCGCACCCGGAGAGCACGAAGGACCGCGGACGGAACGTCCGACATCTGACTGACGGTCGAAAGATCGATGAACCAGACGCCGCCGGGCCGGTCGGTCATTCGGGATGCGATCTCGATCGAGGTGCGCGTCTTTCCGACGCCGCCGGGCCCGGTCACGGTGACGCACCGATGGGTGCATAGCCGCTCCGTGAGACCCGTCGCCCATTCCTTGCGTCCGACGAATCCGGAGATGGGCCGGGGAAGGTTGCCGCGCGCGGGACCCTTCCGTCCGTCGTCGGCTTCGCCACCATCCGGCGGGGACGACACGGCAGAGGCGCCGAACAGCGAGGACGCCCGCGTGCGGAGCAGCTCATCCTCCAGCACCTGCCGGACCTCGGCGGCGGAGGTGAGCCGTTCCTCCCGGTCGATCGCGAGCAGGCGCCGCAGGATCGCCTTGATCGGGTCGCTGCGAATCGCTGAGATCTCCGACAAATCGACGTCCCCTCTGCGATTGGACTCGAGGAGGTCGACCAGGCTGTCGCCGGTGATCGCGGGCCTTCCGGTGAAGCATTCGAAGAGGATCGCTCCGAGCGCCCAAAGGTCCGAGCGATGGTCGATCGCGTCGCCTCGACATTGCTCGGGGCTCATGTACCCGGGAGTTCCCGCCCGCAGCGCGCGCGTCGGGTCGTCTCCATCCGTCCAACGATAGGCCAGACCGAAGTCGAGGACTTTGATCCAGCCTTCGGGCGTGATGCGGATGTTCTGCGGTTTGAGATCACGGTGCACGATCGCGCGCGCCTGGGCCGCTTCGAGCGCGGCGGCGATCTGCCGGCCGTAGTCCAGGGCCACCTCCCAGGGAAGAGCGCCCTCCCGCAGACGCTCGGCCAACGTTCGGCCGGGAACGTACTCCATCGTCAGGAACATCCGGGACTGCGTCTCGCTCCCTCCGGTCCCGGGGAGCGCTCCCGTCTCGATCGAATGCACCTGCGCTACCTGCGGATGCGAAAGTCGCGCCAAGGCCTGGGCCTCGCCGCGCAGCGCCTCGATCGCCCGTGGCGTGAGAGCACGCCGCAACATCTTGATCGCTACGCGGCGATCGAGGTTGGGGTCCCGCGCGAGGTAGACGATGCCGGCGGCACCCCGACCGAGCTCACTTTCGATCTCGTATCGACCCAGGTTCCGGGGCGGTTGCGGAGTCGGGTCGCCGGAAGGAGCGAGGAACCGGTCGGAAGCCAGGGAGGCGTCCAACAGGCTCGTCAGCTCCTCGTGCAGTCTGGGATCGCTCGTCTGCAGAGCGGCCAGCCGAGCCCGGCGCTGCGGTTCCGGGAGATCCACGAGATCGTGAAAGAGCGATTCGAGATCGCGGGGAGTTT
>JAGQHR010000472.1 GCA_020431745.1 Candidatus Eiseniibacteriota bacterium | reverse complement strand
GCCAGTTGCTCCGCGTTCTCCGGCGGGGCGGTACGCTGATCGTCCGGGTCCCGTACAAGGACGATCTCGACGCGTACGTCACGGATGACCAGGCATACGAGTTCATCCACGTGCGCAGCTTCGATCTTGCCGCCCTGCGATTGAACTTCGAGCGGATCTTCCAGATGGAGTTCGTCGAGCATTCGACGGTAGCTCCGTACCTGAAGGGACACCCGCGAATGAAGCTCAGACTGCTTCGCGAGGCGGATGTCGCTCGCCAGCGAGCGATCGAGTCCGACAGCCCGGCGCTCGATCTGCTTCGCAGGGCCACGCAGGTGACCGCGGAGGAGTACATGGACTGGCTCTACGCGCTTCGCGACAACGAGCCGGAGTTGTTCGGGGAACTGGCGACGGGACTGGTCGAGCCGCTCGAGATCAACGTGGTGTTCCGGAAGAGATGACCGTCGACGCACTGACCGATGCGTTCGATGTCGTCGTGATGCTGACCTGGTCGGACTGGAAGACCGAGCCGCGCAGCAACCGCTACCACTACGCCACCCGGTTCTCGGGATCGCTTCCGGTGCTGTTCGTCCAGCCCCGCTTCATGGATCCGGAAGTCGACCGGACCCTGGAGGCCAACCTGATGGTGGAGGGGTCCGGCATCGACGGCCTGGACATCTGCCACTACGACCAGGATGCGGATCGGGATTCCGCGGACGAGTTCGTTGCCCTGCTGCGGGCGCGGGGTCATCACCGACCACTTGTCTGGATCTACAACCCGCGCGACTTCGGACCCCTGCTCGCGGCGTTCCGGGAAGCAGGCAACGGCTTCTTCGTCTATCACGCGACCGAGAACTACTTCACCCACTCGGAGTCGGCAGCCGGGCTGGAACAGCAGAAGATCCGCGACCTCGTCACGAAACTGTGCTCGGACGTGGACGTGATCATCGGCGTTTCGGAATCGGTCTCGGCAGCCTACCGGTCCCACATCGAGTTCGATGGGGTCGTCGCCACGGTCGAGAACGGATGTGACGCGGCATTCGCGGCACAGCGGATCGGCACCCGGACCTGGCAGTCGCCGCCGCGTCCGGTTGCGATCTACCAGGGCGGGATCAATCCGCGACTTGACTTCGCGCTGCTGCGGCAGCTGGCGATCGACATGCCGGACTGGGACTTCCGGTTCTGCGGGCGGCAGGCCGAGGCGCAGCCGGACTGGGACGCGCTCGCGTCATTGCCGAACGTGCAGTACCTCGGCGAGCTCGATCCGGCCGCACTCGGTGACCGGTTGTTCGATGCGGTGGTCGGATTGATCCCCTTCGTCCAGGATCCGTGGATTCGCGAGTCGCTGCCCTTGAAGGCGTTCGAGTACCTGAGCTACGGGCTGCCCGTGGTCACCGTGCCGATCGACTCCCTGCGGAATCACCCGGACGCATTCGTGGAGGCGCGAACGGCCCCGGAGTTCGCCGCGGCCATGCGAGCCGCGGCGGAACAACGCGCTGCGCCCGCACGAATCGACGAACGACTGTCGCTCGCCGCGGAAAATTCCTACGACTCGAGGTTCCATGAAGTCGTGAAGATCATCACGGATGCCCGTGCCGGGTTGTCGGAGAAGCGTGAACCCCTGAATGTCGTGATGCTCTACGACGAGCGATGGACGCACATCTCGACCATCCAGGAGCACCTGGATTCCTTCAGGAAGTACTCCCGGAACGAGTTCCACTATCTTCCGGCGACAGGAAAGTGGGCAGTCTCCGACGACGACCTGGACCGCGCGTTCGACCTTTCGCTGTTCGACGTCGTGATCGTCCACTACTCCCTGCGGGTGTCGCTCGAGGACTACTTCTCGGAGGGCATCGCGCGACAGGTGGAGCGGCATCGTGGCCTGAAGATCCTGTTCATCCAGGACGAGTACGAGAGGACCGAGACCTCGCGCCGCTGGATGGAGCGCCTGCAGTTCCACGTGGTCTACACGTGTGTGCCGGAGGATGGACGTGCCGCCATCTATCCTCCGTACCGCTTTCCGGGCACGGAGTTCCGTTCGACCTTGACCGGCTACGTCCCGGAAACCGGCGACCTGGATCGGTTCGCGATGCCGCTGGACCAGCGTGCCCTGCACATCGGCTATCGGGGAAGGATCCTGCCGTTCGTGTACGGGCGGCTCGGCAACGAGAAGTACCGGATCGGCGTGGAGGTCAAGCGGCTGGCAATGGAGCGCGGCATGCACGTCGACATCGAGGTCGATGACAGCAAGCGGATCTACGGGGACGGCTGGTACCGGTTCCTCGGATCGGCGCGCGCCACGCTGGGTACGGAGAGCGGATCCAGCATCTTCGACTTCACCGGAGAGGTTGCGGAGGCCATCGCTCGAGAGGAGAGCAGGAGTCCCGGGATCACCTTCGAGGAGATGCAGGAGCGTGTGCTGGACCGGTTCGAGAGCCCGGTCCGGATGAACCAGGTGTCACCGAAGATCTTCGAGGCGATCCGGCTGCGGACGGCGCTGATCCTGTTCGAGGGCGAATACTCGGGTGTGGTCCAGCCGGATGTGCACTTCATCCCGTTGCGAAAGGACTTCGGCAACATCGAGGAAGTGTTCCGGAAACTCGAGGACCTGGAGTACCTGTCCGGGCTGACCGAGCGCGCATACCAGGACGTGATCGAGAGCGACCGCTATTCGTACCAGCGCTTCGTCGAGGAGTTCGATGCGGACCTCGAGCAGCGGCACCGTGGCCAGCGCCGGGTCGAGATCGTCTCCGTCCCGGCGTTCGCGCGGAAGCCGGACGGTTCGTTCGTCACCGTGCTCGCGCGTGATCCCGCGGGCTTCGTGCTGGCCAATCGCGTGCTGGGGGGAGTGCTGCAGCGCGAGCAGGTCATGGAACAGGTGCGCGACGTGCTCGCATCACCCGACCCGTCCGCTCCGCCGGCACCGGCACCGGCACCGGTTCCGTTCGCGGACATCACGGTCGCGCCGGACCTCCCGCCGCACACCGCACCCGAACCCGCACCGAAGCCCCGGCTCGTCGTCCGCGTGGCGCGGTTCGGCTGGCACCTGTTGCCTGCGGGGATGCGCACACGCATGGTCGTACGCGCACGCGGGCTCCTGGATCGACATGTCGCGGGTTCGCAGACGACATCCCTGGACTATCGCATTGCGCGCCGGGTCTTTCGTGCGCTGCCGGCCCGATTGCGTGCAAGGCTCGTCCAGATCTTCGGGTCACAGGGCGGGTAGATCTCGTGTGTGGACTTGTCGCGCTGCTTTCACCGAGGGTTCCGATCCACGAGGAGCTGTTGCGTGCCATGCGGGACCGGCTCGTGCACCGCGGCCCCGACAGCGCCGGGTTGTGGCTGCGCTCCGATCGTCGCGTGGGACTCGCCCACCGGCGGCTCTCCATCATCGACCGGTCGTCGTCGGCCGATCAGCCGATGTGGTCGGGAGACGGCGAGCTTCAGATCGTCTACAACGGCGAGATCTACAACTACGTGGAGCTGCGGACGGAGCTGGCCAGGCTCGGTCATCACTTCAGGACCCGCTCCGACACGGAAGTGCTGCTCGCCGCGTGGCAGATGTGGGGCGAATCGGCACTGCCGCGATTGAACGGCATGTTCGCCTTCGCGATATGGGACCAGCCCAGACGACGCCTCATCGTTGCGCGAGACCGGTTCGGCGAGAAGCCGCTGTTCGTGGGACGCGGCATCCATGGGGTGCTGGCGGTCGCGTCCGAGATGAAGGCGCTGCTGGCACACCCGATGATTCCGCAGACCGTCTCGCGGCAGTCGCTGGAGCGGTTCGGCGACGGCATGTGGCGGGAGGACGATTCGGCAACGTTCTTCCACCACATCGAGCGACTCGCGCCCGCGCATGCGGTGATCTTCGACGAGCACGGGCGCGAGCG
>JAGQHR010000471.1 GCA_020431745.1 Candidatus Eiseniibacteriota bacterium | reverse complement strand
CCCGATCATGTGCCGCTCATGGTCATGAACTTCGCTCTCGGCGGGAGCGGCTTCGGCAGCCGGCTCATGCAGCGCTTGCGTGAAGACGGCGGCCTGACCTACGGCGCCTACTCCAGCGTGAGCGAATGGCGGCTCTCCGGTGCGATCGGCGCGGCCTGTCAGACTTCGGTGCCCAACCTGGACGAGGCGGTGCATGCGCTCATCGAGGAGATCGATCGGGTGCGCGAAGGCGGGCTCAGCGATGAGGAGCTGACCTGGGCTCAGAGCTACTTCACCGGGAGCTTGCCGCTGGCGTTCCAGACCAACGATCAGCTGGCGGGACTGATCCTCGCGCAGGAGCTGTTCGGCCTCCCCAACGAGTATTGGCTCGACGAGATCGAACAGGTTCGGCGGTGCACGCTCGAAGACGTCAACCGGGTCGCCCGCGTCTATCTGGACACGAATCGGTTCTCGGTGGTCGTCGTCTCATTCTTAAAAAAACATCCGCTGGTGCTCTGATCGGGACGCGGCTCACCCGGCCGGATGGGACCGGCCCGCGTCCGGTCGTCGTCCGGTCGGCTCGGGCACCAGGAGTCCCCACAGCGTCTCTTCGCGGGAGCGGCCGCGCTCCTTCCACGAGGCGAGCGTCCAGCGGTCGGCCCCGTTGTGCTCCCATAACAGGTCGACGACATCTTCGCGACTCTCGGTCCACGGCTCGAGGGTCGGCCCGCACGCGTCCTCCGCGATTCCGAACGACCAGGCGAGATGGGACGCCCTCACCAGAGCCCAGGAACGCCCCTGGCGCGTCCATTCGAGAATCGGATCGACGCGCCAGCTGAACGACCACTCCCGGATCCGCGCATCGTCGAAGAAGCGCCGGAAGGCCGTCGAAAGCTCGTCACCGGTGAGGACCTTGGATCCGGAGCCGCTGCACCATTCGACGCGAGCGTCAGGAGCGAGCAGGTCCGGCAGGGGAGTCGGGTCGCGCGCGCGTAACACGAGGGCCAGCGCTTCCGCCGCCCCCAGAGCGGTGCCGGGATCGGGATAGTCGAAGGGGCGCACCCACCCCTCGGCCTCCAAGCCGGGACGGCTGGCCCGGATGCGCTGCAGGCGCGGCGGGAGGAGCGCTACGGGGAGCAGCTCGCTCCGGAAGCCCCGGGGCAGTCCTTCGCCCGTCCACAGCGTGTCGTCGACCCGGGCGGCTCCCCAAGCAGGAGAACCGCAGGCCTCGAGACGGAGGAAGTTTTCCGGTGACCGCGCGACCCAGGGGGAGTCGTGCGGTCCCACGACCCGGACTCCCAGATCCGACCTCGGAGCGATCCAGACGGCGACTTCCTCCGAGACCGCACGATGGTGCGCACCGATCGCCTCTGCGCGGAACCGGATTACGCGGCCGCGCGGCGAGCTCGTCGGTATCCAGTCCGTCGCCCACGGGGTCTGGGTCGCGACCACGATCGGAGCATCGTCCGCATAAAACGTCACCCGATGGACGATTTCGCCGAGATCGACCTCCGCCGCGATGTCGATGCGGCCGGCCAGAGAGTCTCCATCCACCGGTTCCACGAGGCGGATCCACACCCGGGCTTCGTCCTCGGACTGCGTGACGCGGTGGCTGCATCCGACCAGACAGAAAGCGATGCCCCAGATGAGCGACGCGCCGAGGAGTGGTCCCCGGCGCGTCGAACGGAAGGATCGGGTTGGCCCCACGGTGTCCTCCTTTCGACGGTGCGAAACCGTCGAGGCGACCCGCGTGCCAACGCGACGTCAGTGCTGCACGACGAGCTTGCGCGAGATCTCTGCGCCGTTTGCCTCCAGCTTCGCGAAATACACGCCGCTGGCCAGGTTCCGGACGTCGACCTCGAATCCGTCGCTGTTCGCCTCCAGATGTTCGTCGAGCAGCGACCGCACCTGCCGTCCCGTTGCATCATAGAGACCCAGACGCGCATTGCCCGCCTGACGCAGGCCGTAGCGGATGCGCACCCGGTCGGACGCCGGGTTGTTCAGGATCCGCAGGGTCAGCGGCTCGATCCGGGCCGGACCCGGCTCGGGCGTCGATGCCGGCGTCAGAGCGGAGATGTCGAGCTCCCACAGTCCCCGTCCGTGTGTGGCGACTCGCAGGTATCCGTCCGGATGCCAGCGCACGTCGTCACAAACCACGTTGGGCAGCCCGTTGTTGAGCGGGGACCAGGTTTCGCCCTGATCGAAGCTCACGTACACGGTGAGATCGGTGCCGAGGAACCAGGTGTCCGGGTTGTCGAAGTCGATCGCAATCGACTGGCAGGCGACATCCGGCAGCGTGCCGTCGATCGGATGCCAGGAGTTGCCGCCGTCGGTCGTCTTCTGAATCTGGCGGAAGGTCGATGAATAGGTTCCGACCGTGACCGCCATGATGTTCGGATCATCCGGGTGCACCGCGATGTCGGTGATCGCGCTCGCCGTCCCCGGGGTCACTGCCGTCGGCTGCCAGGTCAGCCCGCGATCGGTCGAATAGAAGATGCGCGAAGCCCCGCAGCACACCACGAAGTCCGGCTGGTTGTAGCACTGGTCGATGGAGCGTCCGCCCCCGAACGCCGGCGGCGCGTAGACCGGGGTCCAGCTCGTGCCCTGATTCGTGCTCCGGTAAATGAGCGTGCTGTGTCCGGTGTAGATGATGTTGTCATCGGCGTAGTCCAGATGCGTCGGGGTCTGCCACGGACCCTGCTCCAGCCCGCCGCCGATCTGGGTCATGCCGCTGCCGCCGGTGGTGCTCCGGTAGTGCGCGCCGAACTGGATCTCTGCGAAAACCAAGTTGGTGTTCGTGTAGCCGGACTCGCACTCGAAGCCGTCTGCGCCCAGGATCGACCCGAAGGAGGAGCTCCCGGTATACCGCCAGGTCCCGTTGTCCTGCGTTCCACCATAGGCCCGGTTGATGTCCGGCCAGGAGTGGTTCATCGCGTAGAACTGCAGGGTGACGAGTCCGGTGTTGCGGCTGGAGAAGATGGTCCCGCCGTCCAGGCTGCGATAGACGCCACCGTCGCTTCCGACCCAGAAGATGCTCGGATCGTTCGGATCCCAGGCGGTCGCGTGATGGTCGACGTGTACGTTGCCCGCGATCTGTCCGAACGTGGAGGCGCCGTTGCTGGAGAACCAGAGCTGCACGCCGCCGCTCCAGACACGATCGGGATTCTGGGGATCGACCGCGATCGAGAGGTCGTACCATCCCTGGTTGTTGTAGTGATTCTGCGAGGAGCGCAGGCTGAAGCTGGCACCGCCGTCCGTCGAGCGGTAGATGCCGAGCGTGCCTCCGCCCGAGTTCGCGATCGCGTAGTAGATGACGTTGGGATCGGCCGGCGTCGTCGCGATGCGCGAGTTGAAAATCAGGCTGGGATTCGGCAGCCCGGTCGTGGTCTGCGTCCAGGTCAGCCCGTCGTCGGTGGACCGATAGAACCCGTTCGAAGGTCCGGCATGGACGTTCGCGTAGTACGTGTCCGTCGACCCCGGCTTGATCTCGACGTCCTTCCAGGTGCCCTCGGTCATCACCTCGTCGAAGTTCGCACCGTCGTCGGTCGATCGATAGAGCCCGCCGTCGCGTGCCACCAGGAGCGTGCCGGTCGCTTCGTTGTACTCGAGCTCGTAGATGTCGAGACCCTGCCCCGGAGTCGCGGAGATTCCGGTCTGTGCCCAGGTCGCGCCCGCATCGGTGGAGAAGAGGACTCCCACGCCGTGCACGGCGTCGGTGTTTCCCCAGCCCTCTCCCGTCCCGATCCACATCCGGTCCGGATTCGATTCATCGAACTCGATACAGCCGATGGCGAGCGTCGGCAGATCGTCCGTGATCGGGTCCCAGGTCGAGCCGCCATCGTGGGTCAGCCACAATCCTCCGCTCGCGAAACCCGCGTAGACCGTGTTCGAATCACCGGG
>JAGQHR010000470.1 GCA_020431745.1 Candidatus Eiseniibacteriota bacterium | reverse complement strand
GCCGTCGTCGGTTCGTGGATCGAGCCAATACACGGTGTTGGAGTACTCGGTGTCGTTGCAACCTCCGCCGAACGTATAGACGATCCCATTCGGGGTGATAATTGCGGCGGTACCCACCGGTGCGCTCGGTACCGGAGGCCACGAGCCCCAGCCCGACGGAGCCACGTCGAGGTTGAACGCGCCCGAGTTGTCGCTGATGTTTCCGCAGTCTGGTAGGTAGGTGAAGTTCTCGATGTTCTTGTAGCTGGGCGGAATGGCCAGTTGGGATCCGGGCTCGACGTTTTCCACCATCCAGGCTCGGTCCGCTTCCGTGGAACCGATGATGCCGTCTACGTGGACGCCTTGGAACGTGCCGAGGTGGCTACTATCGAAGTAGACCGGCCCTTGTGCGGGAGACATCGACACGGTGTAGGGGACGCCCCGATACCATGGAAGAACAACGGTCTTCGCGCTGGGGTTCTCCGATGTCGCACAGAGGTCGATCGCGTTGTCCCGAGAGTCCACCGTAACTGTCCACGCGTTTGCTACCGCAGCCGTCGTCCCAATGCAGACGATGGCAGCCAGAGCAGAGGTGATACGTGTCATCACCGATTCCCCTTCTCTGTGAAATGGCGTTATTGTTTTCCTTCGTGCGTTCGGGCTCCCTGGAGTGCATCCTGCTTTTCCGTTCGCACCGTTCCGGGGCCGCCGGAAACGACAGCGAGATCCAACCCCTCCCACCCGCCAATTTCTTTTTCGTGGAGGACCGACGCCGTGGACGACAGGATTTCGAGTGATCCGACCTTCTGGGCCGAGATCGCAGCCCTGCGCCTTCCCAACGAACCCACGATCAAGGTGATCGTCGACCATCTCTACGAAGACCTGCGGAGGATGGCGCATCGCATCATGGCGAGCGACGGCGGGAGGACGCTTCAGCCCACCGCTCTCCTTCACGATGCGTATCGTCGTCTCCAGGCAGCGGCCGAACCCATCCGGTTCCAGAACTCCGAGCACGTGATGCGGCTGTTCGCCCGAACGATGCGCCGGATCCTGATCGACGAAGCGAAGAAGCGTAGGACGATGAGGAGAAGCGGCACGAGCGTCCCGCCGACCTGGATCGTGTTCCGCGACGACTCCCAGTTGGAGCTCGAACTGATCGTGGACATCGATCTCGCCCTGAAGGAACTCGGCCGGAAGGGCGAACGAGGGAAGCGGCAAGCCGACGTCCTCGAGTTGGTTCTCTTTTCGAACGCGACCCAGCAGGACGTTGCGCGGGAGCTGGGGATCTCGCTCCGACAAGTCGAGCGGGACTGGTCGGATGGGCGTTTCTGGCTCGCCAAGCAGCTGCACTGACGTCCCAGGTTCGGAGTACCGATGGATCACCTCCCCGACAAGCTCCTGGACCTGCTCTTGGAGCTCCGCGACTTGCCTCGGGAGCAGCAGGAGCAGCGTTTGTCCGAGCTGGAAGATGCGACGGAACGCGAAGCCATCCGCGAGCGGCTGGAGTTCGATCGCAAGTACGAGGGTGTGCTCAAGTTTCCTCCGCCCTTTCGGGATGGGTCGCACCCGGTACGCCCTGGGAGCCCGCCGTTTCCAGTTCCCGGCAGGATCGGGCGGTACGAGCTGCTCGAGCTCCTGGGACAGGGCGGGATGGGCGCCGTATATCGGGCTCGCACCCAGGAGCTCCGGCAGCTCGAGCGCGCGATCAAGGTGCTCTGTCCCCCGAGCGGTGTGGCCCCGGACGCGACGCGATGGGTCGCGAGCGCCAGGGCCAACCTGAGCGAAGAGGCGGAGGCCCTCGCCCAGGTGACGTCGCCGAACGTCGCCGCCATCATCGATTTCGACTACCACGAGGGCATCCCGTTCCTGGTGATGGAGCTGGTCGAAGGGCGGACGCTCACGGAGCACGTCAACAAGAATGGGTTGGGGGGACGGGCGCGACTTCTCCTCGCTCGCGGCATCGCGAAGGGCCTCGTCGATGTCCACGCGAAGTCGATCGTTCACCGGGATCTCAAGCCTTCCAACGTCATGGTCGGATCGGACGGTGTTCCCCGGCTCTTGGACTTCGGGATCGCGTCCCTGGTCGAAGCCTCGAGCGAAGCGCAAGTCGACGGAGCACGGCCGGTTGCCGCCGTCGCACCGACCGGCGATGGGGGGAGCGGCCGCGAGTTTCCGGAAGGCCGTGCCCGAGCCGATCAGATACAGGGGTCGGCCCGTAGCCTCGGGTTGTTCCAGGTCGTAGGGACGCCGGGGTACATCCCACCTGAGTTGGAGCGAGCCGGAGCCCGAGCCACGCCGCGATCCGATATCTGGACGTTCGGGCGGATTCTCGAGGATCTGTTTCCGCCGGCGACGAGGTCCGACGCGCGGAGCCCACGACCAGAAGCGTGGCCAAACTCGCCGATCGCTCCGATTCCTGCGGGGTCCGAGCTGCCGGCTTGGTGCCGACATCGACTCGAGGGACTCACGCGGCAGTGTTTGGAGCGGAACCCGGGGAAACGTCCCGCAACCATGGATGTCGTGCTACGGGAGCTGGATCGAGTCCTCGGACTGAGTTCGATCGGTGACGTAGTGCCGAGGCTACTGTGGGTCGCGGCCGCGATCGTCGCCGTGATCGTCATCTGGTTCGGACTCCATGTCTGGTGGAAGGCGCTGCAGGTGCCGACCAACGTGTACACACAGGACAAGTCCGTGATTCTGGAGTTCGCAAAGTTCACCCGGACCTTTTCCATTCCCGACTCCATCGATGCCCGGCTCGGCAAAGAAGCGTGGATTCTCCATCCGACACCGGATCGCCAGAACTGGCTGATCGGCTCGTGGTCCGGAGCGGACAAGCGTGCGGAATCGCACGTGTTCGTGTGGAACAAGAAGGGACGCGTCTTGGCGGTGATCGATCCCGTCGGTGACTCGCCCTATCAGATCGATGAAGGAAACCCGCGGGCCTGGGTCACGGACACCTGGATCGGTACGTTCCTTCCTCCCGATCAGAACCATCCCGAGCTCATCCTGCTCGACTATGCAAACTGGGTTACGGGGATCTTCCGCGCCTACGAGCTCACACAGGATTCAGTTACGGAGATCTGTCGGCTGTACCACGCGGGACACATCAACGACCGTCTGCGGTTCGCACGGTCCTGGAACGGCGAAAAGCGTCAAATATGGCTAATGGGGGCCGAGGCGAGCGGATCACTCAAGGAAGCCGCCCGTGTCCGGGGCGAGAGCTCGAGCTTTCTCGCATGCTTCGATTTTCCCTTCCGGGGGACATCCGTGTTTCCGCCGTGGACCGAGTTCGATCCCTCGTTTCACCTGGGCGGACCAGAGCCCTACACACCTGCCGCGCCCGAGCTTTATTTCGTGGCCCGGTGTGTAACGCTGCTCAACGGGAAGCTGGAGTGGAAAACGAGTCGCGCATTCGAAGTCGACCAATTCTTCCACGCGGAGCCCGGCAATATGGACATCCTGTTGAGCAACACTTTGCGGATCGAGTTGCGTCAACCGGACCCGGACGGCCCGCTGCGGATGGACAGCAACTCAGGGGATGCGGAGCTGCTCACGATCCTCCATCGACAGGCCCTGGATGCGGGTCTCGACGCGGACTCGCTCGTCCACGAGTTCGTCGTCGACAGCATGCTGACGCTCGGTGCAGCGAGGCCGGGCCTCGAGATCACGGGTCCGATCCGGGACCTTAGATCACAGCTGCCCGCGGCAGTTGATTCGTACTCTCCGGCATCGCGTTGACCAGGACCCGGCTCTCACGCGGATGGCGAAATGGAACGTGGTGCCCCCGGGAAGATCCGTAACGGTGGCCCTCTCCGCGACACCGGCTGGCTGCGGCGGAGCGATCGCGACCGGTGTAGCGGGTGACCCAGTCGCCGTTTAGCTCGTCCGCGGGAGCGTGAAGTTGAGCAGGAGGAGAGTG
>JAGQHR010000469.1 GCA_020431745.1 Candidatus Eiseniibacteriota bacterium | reverse complement strand
TCCCCGATTCGCGGCCGACAGATCGAACGCGAGGTAGAGGACCGCCCCGGCAAGGAGGCCACGTACGACATAGGAACCGCGATGTTTGCGAGCGGATGGCATGACGGCATCTCCCGGTAGGTCAGGGCGTCGTAGCCCCGCACCCGTTCACGTCGGCGCGGAAATGTCCAGCGGCAGTTCGAGGGTGCCTACGGCCAACGGCTTCCATCTGTTGCCGCGGCCGGTGCCGGCTGTGGCAACTACGTACGCCAAGCGGCGCCTGCTTCCTCATCCACGGGATGGAGCGGCGGTGTGCAACCCACGGTTGCGTTCCCACGAGCCGGCTTGCCGAAAACGGAGAGAGGATTCGCCGGATCAGAGCTGAGCCCTGCCGGAGGATTCTCCGGGCCTCTCACTCTGCTTGTATCTTCCCGCGGTGCCCTTGCGACCTAATCGGGGAGAAACCCGGACCTGAACTCGCTTTTCTTGACCGATGTGGAGGCCCATGAGAATCCCACGCGCCCTGTTGGCCGCCAGTGCGTTCGCCATTGCGACTTGGGCAGTGTGGGGCTCCCATCGCGCTGACCCGAGCGGCCACGGCACGCCGGCACGTCCGGAAACGCGGGCGATCGCAACCGGCGAGGACTCGGCTGGCGAGGCTTTGCACGGACCCGAGCTGATCGTCGAGTACTTCCGACGATGGCACGAACCCTATCCTGCGGACCTCGATCGGAGCACGCTCGGCCGGATTTGGAACGAGATCGCCGCTCTCCCGACGGAGCCGGGCTCGGCCGGGCAGCAGGTCTCGAGACCGATCGGCGACCGGACCCAAGTGCGACGGGGCGGTGGCTCCGCATCGTGGACGCTGCTCGGACCGTTCGGAATGGAGACCCCGCAGAGTCATCGCTTCAGCGGACGCATCGTCGACCTGAACGTCGGTCCATCCGGACTCCGCGCGGTCGCCGCCGCCAGCGGAGGACTCTGGGAGCGCGGTCCCAGCGAGTGGAGCTCATTGACCGACGGCCTGACGACCCAGTGGACCGGAAGCCTCGACATCCACCCGAGCAATCCATCGACCCTCATCCTGGGATCGGGAGAGCCGTTCATCCGCGCCGGCACGGGGTTCTGCAAGTCGACGGATGGTGGCGCAACGTGGGGTCAGAAGGCGATGTCTCCCCCGCCCGCGACCTGTTTCCGTCTCCGCTACGCCGCGAACGGGACGACCGTGCACGGTGCATTCGATCTCGGCTACTACCGATCGACGAACGGCGGCGAGACGTGGACGCGCACCCTCAACCTCAGTGCCTGGCCGACGGACATGGCGCTGCATCCGACGAACCCGAACGTGCTCTTCCTGACCGTCTGGGGTCAGGGACTCTTCCGCTCCACGAACGCCGGGCTGACCTGGAGCGAGCTCATGGGGATCGGACTTCCGCAGACCGACATCGGACGCGGCGCGATCACGATCTGCGACGCCGATCCGAACCGCATGTACCTGGCGTACGCCCACACCAACGGCAATCTGCTCGGCACGTTCCGGAGCACGGACGGCGGGGCGACCTGGACCGACGTCTCCCCGCACGAGTACATGTGGGGACAGGGTTGGTACAACAACACGATCGCGGTCTCGCCGACCGATCCGGATCTCGTGCTGACGGGAGGCGGCGAGCTCTTGCGCTCGACCGACGGAGGAGCTTCCTGGACGGGGCTCAGCGACCCCGGGCTTCATGCCGATTTCCACGCGCTCCAGTGGTCGGAGGACGGTACCCGGGTCTGGGCCGGACACGACGGTGGCGTCTCCGTCTCGACCGATGCCGGCATCACGTGGTCGGCCACGGACAATACGCTTCCGATCACGCAGTACGTGCTGGTCGGAGCGAGCGCGAAAGCCGATCCGTTCGTGATCGGCGGCGGCTCGCAGGACAACGGAATCTCCGTGACGACGGACGGCGGCGCGAGCTGGCGGTTCCGTCTCGGGGGCGACGGCGGCGGCTTCGCGGTCGATCCGAACGATTCCAACGTGATGCTCGCGACCCTGGGCGTCTATGGAGGGATCTGGCCGTTCCATCGTCACCGTTCCACCAACGCCGGGGTCACCTGGGGTGACGTGAACGGCGGAATCGGCTTGGCCAGCCAATGGTGGCTGCGCGTGCGCAACGATCTGGGCAACCCCGTCACGTGGTACACCTACGGAGACGAGTACGTGTATCGTTCGACGAACGGTGGGTTCTGGACCGGAATGAACGGCACGGCGACGGCGTTCCCCCACTTCGTCGCCGAGCTCACCGCGTCCCATGTCGCCGTCCCCAACGGAACCGTCTACGCATGCCTCGACTCGGACGTGACGAACGAACGACTGCGTGTGTGGGATGGTTCGGCCTTTCAGGAGCGATCGAACGGCCTCCCGACCGGCGTGCGCGTGCGCAAGGTGGCGACGCATCCGCGCAAGGCGGACTGGGCGTTTGCGTTGATGAACGGCATGGGAACACCCGGTCAGAAGGTCTTCCGGTCCACCGATCGCGGGATCACCTGGGGTAACATCACCGGCAACCTGCCGGACCTTCCCCTCGCGGATCTCGTCGCCCACCCGACCGACGACGACCGGCTCTTCCTGGGAACCGAAATGGGAGCCTTCCGCACGACGGACGGTGGCACGACCTGGGAACGCTGGCAGTCGGGCCTTCCCGAAGCAGCGGTGATCACCGAGATGACGTTCGTCGATCGATGGGACGAAGACGGCCGGTTCACCATCGTGATGGGCACGTACGGGCGGGGAATCTGGGTCCGGGATGTCGAATCCGATCCGACGGACGTTCCCGATGATGAGCTTCCGGGCGACGGCTCCCCGGTTGGCGGCCCAGATATTCCTCGACTTCTTGCGAGCTCTCCGAATCCGTTCCGCACGAGCACGGACGTCTCGTTCGCGCTCCCGCGGGAGTCCCGCGTTTCCCTGCGGGTTTTCGATGCTGGGGGACGACAGGTGATGCTTGCCCTCGATGAAGACCGGCGCGCCGGCGTGCACCGCGTGGCGATCGATGGCGCGAGGCTTCCCACGGGGACGCTTTTCCTTCGCCTGGAAACGCCCGACGGCGCGGCGACCCGGACGATCACCCGGATTCGTTAGACCGTACTCGCTAGCAAGGGAATGTCGAACCGGGCCGGCGCCGCATGCACACCAGCCCGGTTCCCGCTCTGCACTGCTGCTCAGCGATAGAGCGCTTTGACCGAGCCCCACGTCGACTCGATCGCCGGCGTCGGTCCGGTGTAGAGCTGGCCCAGGCCCGTCGGGAACGTGTCCGCGGCCTGATTGGTCATCGGATTGTTCTGACCCTGAGCGTCGGTCGGAATCGCTCCCGCCAACGGCTTCAGCTGGAACGGCATCGGCAGATTGTCCGGAGAGGGCTCGATCGTGATCACGGTGACGAAGTCGCCGGTATCGAGATCGAGAACCGGACCGCACTGGAACGGAACGTAGTCCTCACCGGGGAACGGCGGGCCACCGCCGTTGCATCCGGCTTCATCCGAGTCGGCCCCCTCCGCCGACGAGAACTTGCCCGTCGTGTACGGCACCGGCGACCCGGAGCTGAGATCGACGACCCAGCCCTCGTACATCCAGTTCGGTCCGATGTCGGGCAGATCCTGAAGCCCGGCAGCCGGACCCGGCATCGTGATGTACCAGATCCCCATGTCGTTGTTGTCCGGCACGTCCGGATTGTCGCTGGGAGTCGCGAGGAAGAAGGCGCCGGTCGTCATCGTCTCGAGCACATCCCGGTTCGGGATGTTGAGCGCGAGATCCGATTCGCCGTCCACGACCGGGGCTGCCAACAGCTTGATGTCCGAGGGGGTCTCATCCATGTCTCCGGGCGGCTCCAGGGTGATCACGATCATCGTGGCGCCGGTGATGTCCATCCCCGCGTCGA
>JAGQHR010000046.1 GCA_020431745.1 Candidatus Eiseniibacteriota bacterium | reverse complement strand
GTGCAACGTGTAGGCGGACCCGGGGGAGGCACCCTCGCGGTGACGCGACCGCCGACGACCGCCCCGACCTGGAAGGAGCTCGGCCTCGGTGCCGACCTGGCGGCGGCCTTGGGCCGCCACGACACGCGTCCCCTCATCGTCACCTCCACCAACGCCCAGGTCGTCCGGTGGGCCCTGGCGGGATGGATCGCGCATCTCAGCGGAGAGCGGCCGCTCGTGGGTTGGGTCCTCGAACCCTGGCCTTCCTTCGACTGGAGTGCGCTTCCGGGCCACGTCGCGACCTTGCTGCCCGAGGACTGCTCCCGGCCGGGCGATCTCACCCGGGCCTGCGAAGCCATCGGGTGCGGGCTGCTCGTGCTGCGCGGGATCTCCGACGGCGCACTCGTCCGGGAAGCCTTCGCCCTGAGCTCGACCGTGCTGCACGTGGTGGTTTCGGTCACCGCGGCCGGTGCGACGGAGACGCTCCGGCAGCTCGAGGATCACTTCGGCCGCAGCGCGAACCCGTCCGACTTCGCCGCGCGGGTGCGGGGCATCTGGTCGATCGAGTCGGCGACCGAGACGCTGGTTCCCTTCAAGAGCTCCCTGGCCTCGCGCCGCGACGCCCCTCGCTGATCCTCCGACGCGGCGGAATCCCGATCTCCCCAGGCTGGACACCCCGCACGGAACCCACGTATCTTCGACCCCCTGATCCGAATTCGCACAGGCCCGGAACGATGGTCACGGGCCCTCGGCTCCAGATCGTCGCATTGCAGAAGGTGTGGTGATGAACGAGATCCTGTTGGACGGGTTTTCGCTTACCCGAGCGCAGGTCGTCCGGGCGGCCAGACGTCGGGACGGCAGCTATGCCCAAGCGAGCCTGAGCCGCGAAGCCGCGGAGCGTTGTGCCCGCCAACGATCCTTCGTCGAGACCGAGTGGCTCTCCGGAGTCGACCAGAAGGCGATCTACGGCTTCAACACGGGCGTCGGGATCCTCAAGGACAAGCAGGTTCGCGCATCGCGGTTGGAGGAGTTCCAAACCTACTACATCCGCTCGCATTGCGTGGGCGTCGGCGAGTCGTTCGATGACGACACGGTGCGTGCCGCCATCCTGATCCGGGCGAACAGTCTCGCCTCCGGGTTCTCGGGCGTGCGTCCCGACCTGCTGACGGCGCTTCTTTCCCTGCTCGCGCGGGAGATCCATCCGATCGTGCCGCGGGTGGGATCTCTGGGTGCCAGCGGCGATCTCGCTCCGCTCGCGCACGTCGGCGCGGTCATCACGGGAGAGCCGGAAGCGCGGGTCCGCTACCAGGGTCAGGTCGTCCGTCTGGCAGACCTCCCGACCGGAGCCGGTCTCTCGTGCATCCAGCTCGCGCCCAAGGAGGCGATGGCTCTCACCAACGGTACGAGCTTCATGCTCGCCGACCTCACGCTCCTGACCGCGGATGCGCAACGCCTGCAGAAGGTCGCCGACATCGCGGCCGCGCTTTCCCTGGAAGCCATGCTCGGCGAGATCTGTGCCTTCGATCCGCGGCTCCAGGCGGTGCGCGGACATCCCGGGCAGGAGGCGACGGCGCGCAACATTCGCCGACTCCTCGAAGGTGGCGAATCGACCGGGGAATCGCTGCGACTCGAGTACCTTCGGAAAAAGGTCGAGCACGAAGTGGCGCAGACCGGTCCCAAAGTTCGCGAAGCTGGATTGGCGCCGGAGTCGTTGGAAGCCTATCGCGTCGCCACCGAGCACGTGCCGCGCGTCCAAGATGCCTACTCGTTGCGCTGTGTCCCGCAAGTGCACGGCGCGTCGCGCGACGCGCTGGAGCACGTCATCGAGGTCGTGGCGCGGGAGCTGAACGCGGTGACCGACAATCCTCTGCTCTTTCCGGAAGGGGACGGGTTCGTCGCGATCTCTGGCGGAAACTTCCACGGACAGCCCTTGGCGTTGGCCGCGGACTACGCCGCCCTGGCGCTGGCAGAGCTGGGCTCGATCTCGGAGCGGCGGCTCTTCCGTCTTCTGAACTCCAACCTGAGCTACGGGCTGCCGTCCAACCTGACCGGCGGGGAGCCGGGGATCAACACCGGGCTCATGATCTCGCAATACACGGCGGCCGCCCTCGTGACCGAGAGCAAAACGCTGTCGCATCCGGCATCCGTCGACTCGATTCCGACCTCAGGCGACCAGGAAGATCACGTCAGCATGGGACTTTGGGCGAGCCGGAAAGCCCGGCAGGTACTGGAGAACAGCCGGCGCGTGCTCGCGATCGAGATCCTGGCCGCCGCTCAGGGAGTCGATCTGATGGAGCGGACCTTGGGACGTGCCCGCACCCTGGGGCGCGGCGCCCGGGCCGCGTACGACGTGCTGCGGCAGTCCGGAATCCCCGTGCTGGAAGAGGATCGCTATCTGGAGACGGATCTGGAAGCGGTCGACCGCATTCTCGGCAGCGATGCCTTGATCCATGCCGTCGAGACCACCCTCGGTTCCGAGTTGGAGTGAAGGAAAGCAAGTTCATGGAGCGCATCACCCCCCGGACGTTCAAGGGCACCCGCGACCTGCTCCCGGTCGACATGATTCGGCGCGAGGAGCTGTTCGACTACGTCCGGCGCGTCTATCGACGGTACGGGTTCCTCCCGCTGGAGACGCCGGCCGTCGAGTACCTCGATGTCCTCTTGGGCAAGTACGGGACAGAGGGGGAGAAGCTCCTCTACCGCCTGGACTACAAAGGCGGTCACGTTCTCGCCCTGCGTTACGACCTGACCGTTCCGCTCGCGCGCGTCGTCGCCCAGCACGCGGACCTTCCGAAGCCGTTCAAGCGGTACCAGATGCAACCAGTTTGGAGAGCCGACAGCCCGCAGCTCCGGCAGGGACGCTACCGCGAGTTCTACCAGTGCGACGCGGACATCGTGGGCGAGGAGGACCGCATCGCGGATGCGGAGATCCTCGCGGTCATCGCCGAGCTCGTCGACGGGCTCGGGATGGGGACGTTCCACGTCCGGGTCAACCACCGCAAGATCCTCGAGGGGATGGTCGCGGCAGCCGGGCTTCCTGCCGACGCAGGACCTGCCGTCCTTCGCGCGATCGACAAGATCGACAAAGTCGGCGAAAAAGGGATCGAGTCGGAGCTCGAACGCGAAGGCGTGCCGACGGAGGCGAGACGGGTCCTGCTCGATCTGCTCCAGCACCCGTCGGGCGGGGCAGCCGAGATCGAGTCGCTCCGCGATCGTCTTCCCGATCAACCGGCCATCGCGGAAGGATGCGCGGACCTGTTGCGGATCTGGAGCTGTCTCGACGCGCTGGGAAGCGGCCTCGAGCCCTACCAGTTCCGACTCGGACTGGCCCGCGGTCTCGACTACTACACGGGGGCGGTGTACGAGGCATTCACCGACGCGCTGCCACACATGGGGTCGCTCGCCGGCGGGGGACGCTACGACGGACTCATCGCGATCTTCTCAGGACAGGACGTGGCCGCGGTGGGTGCCACCGTCGGAATGGATCGCATCCTCACCGCGCTGGATCAGCTCGGATTGAACCCGCCCCGTTCCTCGGTGACCGAGGTCATGGTGCTGCAGTGGGGCGAGGGTTCCGAACCGGCCGCTCTGGCCATGACCGGTCGTCTCCGGCGCGCCGGGATTTCCACCGAGATCGGATATCGGTCCGGCAAACTGGGCAAGCAGATCGGGGGGGTCTCGAAGCGCGGCATCCCTCTCGTGCTCTTCCAGGGGCCCGAGGAGGCGGAGCGGGGGGAGTGGAGCCTTAAAGTCCTGTCCTCGGGGGAACAGCACACGGTTGCCGAGCGGGACGTCGAAACCGTGGTACGGCGACAGATCGAGGCTATCGCGGCCGAGGGGAGCGCACGTTGAGCCCCGATCGGTGCCGGTGGCGTCGCGTTGACCCCTTTTCGGAGCCAATGCTATAGTGCGCGGCGAGTTGGCTGGAATTCGGCAACGGGGTCGGGTTGGGAAGGATCGGTCAGGCCTATGAATCGGATGGTTGTCATCGCCCTCGTGGGGACCCTCGTTGGCTGCCTCGGGAGCGTCGCACAGGCCGCCCCCTTCGCGCCCACGCAACGGCTCGCGTTGTCCGGCCAGGCGGGTCTCGGCTCGATCGGCATGAAGGACGTGAACGCCGAGATCGATCGGGGAAACACGTTCCTCCAGCGCCAGACCTGGTCGACGCTCGATGATCTCAAGTCCAACTTCCTGTTCCGGGGCGACCTCCGATACAACATCTACGGATCCTGGTCCGTCTCGGCCGGGATCTCTCGTGCCGTCGCGTCGACCGGAGTCGACTTCGATCAGGTCATCGAGGTCAAGCCATCCGCCACGATCTACCGGGGAGCCGTCTCGTACCAGCTGCCATGGTGGGTCAAGGAGAAGATCCGCTTTGCGCTCGGTGGGGGGATCGATCGCACCTCCAGCGCACGCGTGGAGGTCTCCCACGAGCACAGGAACGTCGAGTCCGGCACGATCCGCATCGAAACCCTGACGCTGGAGGGGAGCGGCACGGGGGCCCACGCCTTCCTCGAGTCCGAGCTTCTGGTCAGCGAGTCGATCTCCCTGGTTTCCGACATCGGCTGGCGCCAGCTCAAGGTATCGACCGATTCGTTCCGGTGGAAGATCGAGCGCGTGGAGAACCCGGACCTCGATCAGGATCGGGACGACGTCCCGAACGGATCCGACCTGTCCGACAACAGCTTCCTGCGGCACGGCTTCCTTCCGCCCGGACTGGTCGGCTCTCCGGGCGACATCCGGATCCTCGAGCCGGACAAGGTCGACATGGACTTCTCGGGAGTCCAGGCCAGCGTCGGTCTGCGTTTCTACCTGTTCTGAGAAGCGCGGGCCCCGTCGCGAGGACGATCCTTTCCGATCGGACGAGCCCGGAGCGACATCCCAACGCGGACAGGTCCATCCCCGGACCGAGGGCTCCGGCGCGGCGCTGCCATCATTTCAGCAGGACATAGTTCCGATACTCGCCGATCCTGGAATGGAGGATGTTGTTCTCCAGCCAGGAGAGCAATCGCACGCTCCGTCGATTGTGCTCGTGAAGGGTGTCTGGCCGCCTGTAATCGGCTGCCGACCAATCTTTTGCCGCGATCCATTCGCACATTACCGCAGGATGGGTTCCGGCATATCGGCGCAGGTGATGCAACGGACCGTAGTCGAACGCGCGGGAGGGCTCCGGATGGTGCTTCTGAACCCAGTCCTCCGGATGGTGGAGCCGGTCCAGGGCCATCTGCTTCTTCTTCATCACCTCCGGCGGACGGACCCAACCGTAGTGGAAGATGCGGGCATTTGCGGGGGCCACGGTCAGCTTCCGCTCGTCACGGCGGAAGCCCTGGGCCGATTTCCAGGATCGAATCCCCGGAACATTGCGAACCACACGGACTTCGTGGCGGTACCAGTTCCGCGTCCAGTGGACGTGGTCGAAGTCACCCCAAAAGTGGAGATAGTCGAAGAGCAAGCCCTCGACCCGCGGATCTTCCAGATGACGTTCCATGGCAGCGCGGATCCGGGGGAGGTCGTCCTCATGAACGACCTCGTCGGCCTGGACGTAGAAAGCCCAGTCGCCGGAACAGGCGTCGAGGGCGAGGTTGGTTTGAACGGCGTTGATCGCTCCGTGCACGAAGTGGCTGGGATCCCAGTCGGTCTGGAGGATCTTGATCTTCGGGTCGCCGATGGACTGGATCCGTTCCAGCGTTCCGTCCTGGGACTCGCCGACCGTGATCACGAACTCGTCGCAGATCGGCAGGATCGATCGGATGGCCTCCGCGATCGGATAGCTCAGCCGGACTGCATCGCGGACGAAGGAGAAGCCACTGACGCGCACGGTTCCCTCGGGTACAGTTTTGCCTAGCCGGGCCACGGAGAGCGGCGCGACCGTCGGAGGGCGCATTCTAGGCAGCCCCCTGCGGGGACTCAAGGCGGGAAGCCGACCCGCGCGACATTCGGGACAGGGAATGCAACGGAACGGTGCGGCTTCCGGATCGGGAAGCCGCGTGAGGAGATGCCTGTGACGGAACGTAGGCGCGGGGGGCCGGGGACATCCCGACTGAGAGCGTGGAGCCCATGGTTGGGGCTTTGTTGGTTCGCGTGGTGCCTCGGGGCTCCCGGTCCGGCGTGGTCGGCCGACCATCCTGGGCCGTTCCTGCCCATCGACGAAGTCCAGGTCGGCATGCACGGCGTGGGGCGCACGGTTTTCCAGGGTGACACCATCGAGGAATTCGACGTCGAGATCCTCGGGGTCCTGCGCAATACCCGACCACAGGGCGACCTCATTCTCTTCCGGGCCGGGGGAGACGTGCTTCAGCACGCCGGGATCATCCGCGGAATGAGTGGCTCGCCGGTCTACATCGACGGCAAGCTCGTCGGGGCCGTCTCCTTCGCCTATCCGGGGACCATGGATCCGATCGGGGCGATCACTCCGATCGGGGAGATGCTCCCGTTGCTTGCGAATGCATCCGGGAGCGCCGACGCCCGGGACCTCGAGGGGACGGACGCACGCATCGGGAGCGGCGCGACCCAGGACGGCGTCGAGCGCACGCCGGGATCCACCGACGACGGCACCGGCGGCGTAGGGTTCGGGAGCTGGAGCGTGTTCGATCGCGCCTGGCACCAGTTCCTGCAGCCATCGGAGGCCGCGGTTGCGCCATTTGGCGCCGATGTCGCTTCGACCACGCCCCACGGGACGGATGCTCCGTGGTACCGATCGCTCATTCCCGCCGCACCAGAGGGAGGCGGTTCGTCCTCGCTGGTTCCGTTGAGCACACCGGTCTGTTTGTCAGGATGGTCCTCTGCACTCGCCGCTCCCATGGCGGACGCGATGCAGGGCCTGGGCTTTTCCGCCGCCGTCGTGCCGAGCGGGGCGGGAGGAACGATGAGCTCCGGAAGGTCGTCGGCAACAACCGGGGAACCTCTGCAGCCCGGCTCGGCGATCGGCGTGCGCATGATCGGCGGCGACGCCGACCTCGTAGCGATCGGCACGGTGACCTACGTCGACTCCGATCGGTTGGTCGCCTTCGGCCACCCGATGATGCAGGCGGGCAAGGTGACTTTTCCCATGACGGGTGCCTGGATCCACACCGTGCTCCCGAATCGCTCGGTCTCCATGAAGATGGGATCGTCGACCGATCTCGTGGGCGGAGTCTGGAACGACCGTCGCACCGGCATCGCGGGCGCGTTCGGCACGGTGCCATCGATGCTGCCCGTTCATGTCGAGGTGGAGGCGGACGGCGAAGCGCCACAACATTTCTCCTACACCGTCGTCCGGGACAAGTCGCTCACGCCGTTCCTGCTTCCGTGGACCGTCGCGAACAGCTATCTCGTGACCGGCTGGGTCTCCGGCGATGCCTACGTCGAGACCACGACGGAAGTCTTCTTCGACGGGAATCGCCACGTGCGCCGCGTCGACAAGCTCGCGTCCGAAGCCCCCGGGGTCGAGCTGGGCGCAAACGTCACCCTGCCGGCAGCGCTCCTGCTGATCAATCCATGGGAAGACGCGCGGCTGGATTCCGTGCATATCGGCGTGCGCTACCAGCGCGGGAACCGCAGCGCCCGCATCATCGAGGTGCGTCCCGCCACCGCGCGGATCCATGTCGGAGAGTCGATCCGCGTGACCGCGGTGGTGGAGCCCTTCCGCGGGACTCCGCAGTCCTACGGGTTCGACCTGAAGATCCCCGATGCCTGGGCCGGCCGCTCGCTGGACGTGTACGTGGGTGCGACCGCGGACTTCCTCGAATGGGATGCCGATCGGGCACCGGAGAAAACCGTCCCGCACGACCTCGACCACATGATCTCGATGATCGAGACCGTGCCGGATGATTCGCAAATCACGATGCGCGTCTACGCGCCCGAGCCGGGGACGTTGATCCGTGGCCAGGAGCTCCCGGACCTTCCTCCCTCGCTGGCCCGGGCTACGCGCAATGTCCCTCATGTCGACGGGCCTCGTCCCGTCTCCGGTTCGTTGTTGGAAGAGCGCCACCTGGGCACCCCTTGGGTCGTCAGTGGCGGGGAACGGATTTCCTTGGAGGTGGCAGAGCAATGAGCACCACGAAGACGACGGGCCGGTCACGGAGGAGAGTGGGCCTGCCGGGGCCGCAGGGGCTTTGGCTGGGACTGGTCGGGACCGGTCTCGCCCTGCTGGCGGATGCAGGAGCGGCGCACGCGGTCCGCACCGAGTTCTGCCGGACCGAGGGATACCAGAAATTCAAGACCTGCACCCTCGAAGGCGTGTCTCTCTCCGAGAACGGAGCCGTCCGGTCCGGTCCCGCCGTGCAATCGCTGGGCGACATCGGCGCGCGCTCGGTCTGGCGGCTCGTCGACGCCAAGGGAAAGCTGGTCGCCGCCACCGGAGATCAGGGCAAAGTGTTCCGCGCCGACGGCGACGAGATGAAGCCGCTCGCGACGCTCTACAATTACGAGCTCTTCGCGTTGGCGGCCGATGGCGACGGCAACGTGTACGCCGCCGGCGCTCCCGCGGGCACGATCGTACGGATCCGACCGGACGGAAGCTCCGAAGACATCTTCACGGCACCGGAAGGTTTGATCTTCGACCTGCTGGTGGATCGCGACGGCACCGTCTACGCCGCGGCCGGGGAGCGTGGGTTGCTCTACCGGATTCCCAAGGGCGGAGAAGCGAAGGTGGCTTCCGAAAGCGGGGATCTACACCTCCGCACCTTGGCCTGGTCGAATGACCACAAGCGCATCTGGGCGGGTACCGACGGACGCGGTTTGCTGCTGTCGATGGATCCCACCGGGGGTGATCGCCGCATCTACTACGACGCTTCGGAGTCCGAGATCGTCGACCTGATTCCGCTGGCCGACGGATCCGTGCTGTTTGCCGCCAACCCCGGCCCGCAGTCCGGCTCGAGCGACAGCCCGGGTGCCGGGGCCAAGAACGGCGATTCGTCGCGCGCACCGCAGGCCACCATCTACCGCCTCGCGACCGATGGCTCGGTGCGACCGTTCTGGACCACGTCCGAACAGACGATCCACTGCCTTTGGCGGGAAGACGATGGCAGCTTGCTCGTCGGAACGAGCGACGCAGCCGCGCTCTATCGCATCGACCCCGAGGGTCACGAGACCGTCCTCTGGCGCGCGGACGAAGACATGATCCTGGACATCGCACGTGTCGGCGGGGACCTCTACGCGGCCACGGGCAACCCCGGCGTCATCTACCGCATCGGTCCCGGGGTTCAGAAGAACGCGACGCTGGTGTCCGACGTGCTCGACGCGCGGGATCAGGCGATGTGGGGCAAGATGAGCTGGGAGCTGGAAGGGGCCCCCAAGGGGCTCACGTTCGAGACCAGATCCGGATACACCGCCGTTCCCGACGGAAGCTGGAGCGAATGGTCCGCCGCGCTGACCGAAGCCAGCGGCAGCCAGGTCGTCTCGCCGCCCGGTCGCTACCTCCAGTGGCGGGCCCGGTTCAACGCGGATGGAGGCGGGACCGTGCTGCGCGCCGTCCGTGTCGCCCATATCGAGGCCAATCGTCCGCCCGAGATCCGCAGTGTGAGCCTCTCCCCGGACGAACCGACCTATCGCTCCGACCGCACCAGCGGCGTCACGCAGACGCTGCCCTCCGGGGTGCAGGTCGACTATGCGGTGACGCCGCCGCGAGGCAACACGCTTCCGCCGGGCGGCGTGCCGGCTTGGGTGCGCGAGCTACGTTCGATCGTCTGGGATGCCGACGACCCCGACGACGACGACCTTTCCTACACCGTCGAGATCCGTCAGTTGGGAGATTCCGGATTCCGGGTTCTCGAGCGCGACCGGCGCGAGCCGGCCTACACCCTCGAGACCGGCGAGCTTCCCGACGGCACCTACGAGCTTCGGATCACCGCCAGCGATGCGCCTTCGAACGCGCCGGGCGCAGAACACCGCGTCTCACGGACGACGCCGCCGTTCCGCGTCGACAATCTTCCACCTACGGTGGAGGGACTGAAAACGCGGCGGACCGAGGGGCGCTCGCTCGAGGTTGCCGGAACGGCGGTCGACGGCGACACACCGCTGCGCGAGATTCGCGTGTCCGTCGACGGACGCGCCTTCCAGTCCGTTCCGGCGGAGGATGGACTGCTCGACAGCCAACGCGAGTCGTTCCGTGTGTCGTTGCCGCTGGAGCGCGACACGGACGGGAATTGGGTCGTGGTGGAAGTGCGTGACGCCGCGGGGAATCAGGGCTCGTATCGAGCCTGGTTGGAGCCTTGACGGGCGGCGCGACGACCGAGTGGATCGCGGCCTCGGACGGTCTCCCTATCTTCTGCCGATCCTGGGAGGCCGCTCCGAACCCCCGTGCGGAGGTGCTCTACGTCCATGGACTGGCGTCGCACTCCGGGTGGATCGCTGCCCTCGCGAGCCGTCTGGCCGCAGCCGGCATCTCGGTTCACGCCCTCGACCTCCGGGGACACGGTTGCACCGGACCCGAGCCGGGACGCTTGCCGGGTCCGCAACGCCTGCTGCGTGACCTCGAGACCGTTCACGAGGTGTGGGCCGCCCGCCGATCCTCCGTTCCGTGGTTCGCGATGGGTACCAGCCTCGGCGGATGTCTCGTCACGTCCTTCGCCCGCAGAGTACCTCACGCCCAGCGCGGGCTGATCCTGATTTCGCCGGCTTTCGATCCCATCTACCTCTCCACGCGGGAATCGATGCGGATCGCCGCCGATCTGATGGGTGGCGGGCACATGCCGGTGCCGACTCCGCGCGCCCGCGGGCTCCGGATCTGTGGGTCGCAGGAGGTGCGCGACTCGCTCGCGGCCGATCCGTTCAGTCTGTCGACGCTCAGCGCGCGGGCCCACTTCTCCGCACTCCGCATCGTCACCCGGGCGAAGCGCGATCTGGCCGGCGTCTCCATCCCGGTCCTGTGCCTGCAGGGAGAACGCGATCCGGTGGTCTCGGCGACGAAGAATCGAGACCGGTTCGCGGACCGACCCGACACGACCTACCGTTCGATTTCCGATGGCTTTCACGACCTCGGGCTGGAACCAGACGTGGGGGCGATCGATCGGACCGTCGCGACCTGGATCGGGGAACACGCGGATTCGAAAGCGTAGCGGCCCGCGGCCCGACCAGGATCGAATGATGTTCGCGAGAGTCACGCCCCGATAGGGATCAGGGCCGTCAGGATCAGGGGATGATCAGGACCTGCCCGGGGAAGATGCGATCCCTCGGTGTGATCCCGTTGATGCTGCAGAGCGACGTCAGACTGACCCGATGGGCGTGGGCGATCCGCGAGAGGGTATCGCCAGCCACGACCCGGTATCCCGGCGGTTGCGGCTCCCGATCGAACCGCTCCCCGGAAGGAATCTGTGCGTAGAGGGCGGATGGATCAGGCACCCGGTTCGGCAGACGTACGACGTATCCTCGCGGCAGCACCCGGGAATCGTCGACGAACGAAGCCCCCAACGCGGGGTTGAGCAGGGCGAGCTCCCGCCGCGGAACTCG
>JAGQHR010000468.1 GCA_020431745.1 Candidatus Eiseniibacteriota bacterium | reverse complement strand
AGCCGATCGATCCGCCGTCAGGGTCGGAGACGTTGCTGAGAGGGCCGGAGGTGACATTGAGGAATGAGAGGTTGTAGGTGCCCGCGTCGTTCAGTCCGGCGTCTTCGACGACGATGGTCCAAGTTCCCGTCGCGTTGAGCAGCGCCTCGTTGCGATCGGTGGCGCTGGCGAAGACGTCGGTGCCCCCCGGGTTCTTCAGGCGGACCAACGTATTGACTGCACCGCTGGTCGTGACCGCGGCGATCACGACCCGGTCCCCGGTCGTGCCGGAGAAGGTCCACGACTCCGAATAGTCCGGTGCGGTCAGAGTGCCGGACACGACGTCGGCGGAGGTGATGGGACCCCCCGCGAGGCTGGGCCCCGCCGTGAGCAGGAGCAGCATCAGAGCGCCGATGCGATGAGCGAGCGAGATGCGCATACGAAATCCTTTCTCGGGAAGACCGGATCGCTGGATCGTTGGTGGGGAAACGACGAACCCGACCCAAAGCGAACATCCGATTTGGAGGGCTCGCCCCGGTAGACGGCATCCAGACCCAGACGGCACTTCTCGGTCAGACGGCGCTTCCCGGTCAGACCGGAATCGGGTTCCATCCTCGGAACGGGGCTCGAGTGGCCAGGTTTCTGCTGGGTATGGCGTAGATTGTTGTGACTCAACCAGATGAGGAGGTAATGGGTGGGCTTCGAATGGGGGGATGCGGTGCCGGTGCTGACCGGGCCGCGGATCATCCTGCGGCCTCTGCGGGATGCGGATGTCGAGGATCTCTTCGAGATCTATTCCCACGTCGAGGTGATGCGGTACTGGACCTCACCCGCCCATCGGGAGCGCGCGGAGACCGAGAAGCTCGTGGCCGAGATTCGCCGGGGCTTCGAAGAAGGATGGCTCTTCGAGTGGGGAATCGCGGACCGGACCACGGACCGCGTGATCGGTACGGCGACCCTGTTTCATGTCGACTGGGCGCATCGGCGCGCCGAGATCGGCTATGCCCTGGGCCGTGCGGAGTGGGGAGCGGGATACGCGAGCGAAGCACTCACGGTCCTGATCGGGTTCGCCTTCGAGAAGCTCGATCTGCATCGCCTCGAGGCCGACGCCGACCCCCGGAATGAGCGATCCCTCCGCGTGCTGGCGCGACAGGGATTCCGTCGCGAGGGGACGCAGCTCGAGCGCTATTGGCTGCTCGGGGAGATCCAGGACGCGGCGCTCCTGGGGTTGCTCCGACACGAGTGGACACCGCCGGGGGGCGAGAATCCGCCCGCCCTCGAGGTGCCGGCTGGTCGCGTCGCCCGTTCGGCTTTGCTCGGGAGCTGGGATCTGGTGGACTGGTCGGTCCGGCTGCAAGACGGCACCGAGAGCCATCCATTCGGGGAGGGCGGACGGGGTCGGCTCGTCTATGATGATCGCGCGCAGGTTTGGCTGCATCTGCAGCGGTCGACGCGTCCGCCATTCGAGTCGGGTGATCCGTTCGGCGGGACTCCGGAAGAGATCGCGGCCGCGTTCCACGGTTTTCTCAGCTACTACGGAGAGTACGAGGTCGATGTGGAGACCGCGACCGTGCGTCACCGGATCCTGGGCTCGTCGTTCCCCAACTGGGAAGGGACGACTCAGGAACGACGGTATACGTTCGTCGGCGAGGAGCTCGTGATCACCGCAACCCCGGACAACGTCACCGAAGGACCGCGCGCGGGCGCCGTCCATACGCTTCGGTGGCGACGCTCTCCGAGACCGGCCGCGCCGCTCGCACCGGCCGGTCGATCGGACTCAGCGAAGGAGGAACGCACGTGACGGTCAAAAATCTGGGAGACGCCAACCTGGGACCGACGTCCATCCCCGAGAGCGATCGCAAGGCGTGGCCGGCTGCGGTCTCCGCACCGCAGGGCATCGAGTTCACGTCGGCGGCGACGGTGACGAACGAGGTCTACTACCGCCGATCCACCGCCTACCAACGGGCGGGCGAGCTTCTGGGTACCTCGATCTTCTATATGGTCTATCACATCGGCGTCGAACCCGACTCGGTCTACCTCTCCACCTTCGGGGCCGGGATCGTGGTGACCGATGACGAAGCGGGAGCGTCCGACGAAGGGGCCGGGCTCTATCACGATGCCTGCAGCGGGCGGCTCGTCGCGGAGCACGTGCGCGATGGCCGCGCCACCCTGAAGATCCAGGGCAAAGGAAAGACGACCGAGATGGACACGGTCCGCCACTTCCACGTCGCGGGATACGGCGCGCCGGACGACTACTCGAACCTCGATCTCTCCAAGCTCTATCAGGAGATCTACGAAGAGCGTGGGACCCTCGCCCAGCGCGAGATGATCTCTGCGTTCGGCACGGGAATCCGCCAGTACCTACCGACCTACTGGCACAGCGCCCGCGACGTCGGCGATCTCAAGGGCATCGACCCGAGGAAGGTCCCGTTCGAGCGCTTCATCGGATTGCGCGTGCCGGCGGGATTGAAGGCGCGGCGCGGGTACGTCCTGAAGCCGGAGCTGCCGAAGCATCACATCTACTATTTGAACTTCCCGGGCAGTCCGTTCTTTCTCGACGAGCCGGGCTGGAGATAGTCGTCGACTCCCTCCGATAGTCCGAGCGCCGGCCGTTCCAGGCTTCGGGCGACGCGGGGGCGATTGGGATCAGGCGAGCAGGCGTTGCAAGTCGATGCCGACCTCGTCTGCCTCGAGCGTCTGCTCGACTTCGTCGAGGTAACGGCCGTCGGCGCCGCGGACCGAGAGATCCAGCGGCAACGGATCGGCCTGCGAGGTCGCCGGATCGACGAGCGCGACCACAGGACGGTGGCTCTTTCCCGGTTCTTCCGGCGTACGCAGCACCACGGCGAGGCGACCGCTCTTGAGTCGGACGATCGACCCGACGGGATGGATGCCGACCTGGTTGACGAAGAGCTTGAGCAGCACCGGGTCGAACTTGGTCCCTCCCTGCTCCATCATCCAGGCCAGGGCCTGGCCCTTCGAGCGCACGCTCTTCATATAGATGCGGCGCGTGGACAGCGCATCGAAGCAGTCCGCGATCGAGATGATCCGGCCGTAGACGTGAGGGCGATAGCGGGCCACCTGAGGGTAGCTCTCGTCGGGCGCGTCGGTGCACATGTGATGCTCGAAGCAACCGACCAGGGCCGGGAAGAGCTGGGGATCGAGCCCGCCCATCCGCAACAGCTCCTGCACGCCGTACTGTGGATGGAGCTGGATGATGGCGCGCTCTTCGTCCGTCAGCTTGTCGGGCTTGCGGAGGATGGAGAGCGGGATCCGCACCTTGCCGATGTCGTGGAAGAGCGCGCCGGTGCCGAGCTCGACCAGTTGCTGGGGACTGAGTCCGATCCGCTTCCCCAGGGCGATCGAGAGGACCGCGACGTTCACCGAGTGGAAGAACGCGTAGTTGTCCTGCGTCTTCAATGCCGTCAGCCCGAGGATCGCGAACTCCTCGTCCAGCACCTGATCCACCAGGTTCTGCACGGTCCGCTTGGCGTGCCGGATCTCGATCGGCTGTCCGATGTGCAGACCGTGATGCATCGACTTGTAGACGCTGACCGCCGTGAAGAACGCGCGCTTGCACTGTGTATTCGAAGAGGCTCCCGTACCGACGGCGTCTTCCGATGTCGTACGACGGGAGAGAATCGATCCCTTGGGAATCGCGATTCCGAACTCGGGGACGGGTTCGTGGAACCTCGGACCGGGAGACGGCGCGGTCGACTCCCCCGGGTGCTCACCGGAAGGCTCTGTTTCCAGGTCGATGAGGAATCGATTCGATGTCGAGTCCGCTTCGCCACCGCGGGCGTCTGAGGAGGTGGCCGCTTCGCCGCTGCGGGGGTCTGTCGAGGTGGCCGTTTCGCCGCGGTCCGTGTCTGACGAAGTGGCCGCTCCGGTGCCGGACGAGCTACCCGGAGACGCACACG
>JAGQHR010000467.1 GCA_020431745.1 Candidatus Eiseniibacteriota bacterium | reverse complement strand
CCTCGCGAAGCTGTTCCGCGTCCTGCGCGAGGCCTGCGCTCAAGTACAGCGCCGCCGCACCGCTCACGAACGGCGTCGCGAAGGAGCATCCGCTCCCCAGCGCCCACCCTCCGTCCGGAAAGGCGGATCGAATCCCGGTTCCCGGTGCACACAGCTCGACTTTGGATCCCCAGTCGGAGAATCCTGCCTTCACATCCATCGAATCGAGCGCCGCGACCATGATCGCTCGCTCGTCGGCCGCCGGATAGTACGCCGGCGAGCTGCGGTTCTCGTTGCCCGCGCCGGCCACGGCGAGCGCGCGGGACTGCCCGACCTCCTCGAGCTGGAACCCGATCGCGTCGACCCGCTGAGGAACTCCCAGGCTGAGGTTGATCACCTTCGCACCATGATCGTCCGCGTACCGGATGGCCTTGCAGACGCGGAAGGCGGTCGTCCGTCCTTCGTCGTCCAGGATGCGAATCGGCAGGATGGTCGCTTCCGGCGCCACCAGCGCGACGATGCCCGCGACCATGGTGCCGTGGCCGAATCCCTCGTCGATGAGAGAGTCACCGTCGTCATCGATTCCGTTCGCGGTCTCGGTCGGATCGCCGTCCTCATCCACGAAGTCCCATCCGTCGGACGCCAGATGACCGACGAGCGCTTCGTGATTCGGGTCCACGCCCCCATCGACGACCGCGACAGTGATGCCCGCGCCCCGGGATACGGCGTGGGCGAGATCGAGCCCGATCCGCTCGGTGACGGACTGATCCACGTAGTCCACGTACTCACCGCCGACGGCGATGAGGATGAGCTGCCGCACGCCTTCGGGCGTTTCCTGCACCAGATTCAGATCAGCGGATCGAATGTCCGGATCGCTGTCGAGCTCATGCTCGAGGACTTCTTCGGAACCATCGTAGAAGAGAAGGTAGAGCTGCGCCGGTTCATAGGAATCGAGCGTCGTCGTGCCGTAGCGATCGTTGATCGTCTCCACCGAGACACCGGGCTGGAGCGTGACGATCAGCTCTCCGGTGACCCACTCGTCATCGGCGATCGCGGGGATTGAAGCCGCGAACGCGAGGCACCCGACGAACCCGAGAATGCCGGCGGTGCGGCTGGATCGGAAGGATGCACGGGGACCGACCCCGGTGGCGCGCGCGGTCAACGACGCAAACGCGTCCGAAAGATCGAAAACCAAGTTGAGGAGCGTCGATTTCATGAATTAATCCTGCTTCACCCGCATGCGACACTTTATCACACCCCGCGGGACCCGTCCACGATCCGGGATGTCCGTCCGGCGGGCCGATCGTCCGCCGGCGACACCCAGTCGTCCTCGGGGGCCTCCCCAGCCGCTCCGGGGAAGCTCCCGGCATCGGGAAGGATCCTGTCGCACCCGCAGACCATCGGCTATCATCCAGACGTTCATGGCCAACGAGATGTCCGACGAAAAGTCCAATGACAAGGACCTGGTGCGACGCCTCGGGTCGGGAGACTCGCATGCGTGGGAAGCGTTGCTGGAGGAGCGCGGTCCGCTGATCCTCGCCGTCGGGCGCCGCCTGGGTTTGGATCCCGAAGAACGCCGGGACCTGTTCCAGAACGTTTTCCTCAAAGTGTTCCGCACCCTGCATCAACTTGAGGATCCCGGACGACTCACCTCGTGGCTCTACACGATCGCCTACCACGAGGGACTGCGCCAGCGGGCGAATACGGGCCGTTCGCGCGCCCGCGAGGCCGCGCTGCAGCATCGTGGAGAACCGAACCCTTCTCTCTCCGAGGTCGAGCTGAAGGAGCGACTGGCACTGGCCGCGGACCTGCGCACAGCCATCGACCGACTCGATACACGCTGCGCCAAGCTCCTTCTGGCTCTATACTTGGAGGATCCGACCCCGTCGTATCAGCAGATCGCGGAGACGCTCGGGGCCCCCATCGGGAGTGTCGGACCCACCCGAGCCCGGTGTTTGGAGAAGCTAAAAAGGCTGCTCGACTCTGTATCAGGGCCGGGGGAAGACGAATCCACTGATTCAGACGGAGAGAAAGCCGGGAAGTGACGGGACGGGGCCATGGACACACGAAATGAAGCTTGGGAGAAGATCGTGGACGCGCTCGAAAAGGGAGATGTGGAGAAGCTCGCCGAGCTGCGTGAGATTCTTCCCGACGCGGTGGGCGATGCATCCCGACTGCTCGATGCGCTTTCGTTCGCCGCCTCACGCCCCGATCGCGCGTTGATCGAAGCGACCCTGCACGGCCTGCAGGAAGAGTTTACGCAGGAACGCCGCACTCGATTGGCCCGGTGGATCGGCACGCAATGGGCACGACTGGTGGCGGATTCCCTCCACCCCTCCTTCGCCGCGGTACGGAGCCGAACGTCCTCCGCCGATCGCACTCTGGTTTACCAGGCGGGCGGGCAGACGATTTCCGTTTCGCTCGCGGACTCTCCGCGGGATCCCGAAGGCCGATGGAGAATGCGAGGTGCCGTGCTCTCCTCCGCCGGACCCGTTGCCGGCGGTTCGATCACGGTCTTCCGTGGAGACGATGCCCTCGATGCGGAAGAGGTCGAAGCATTCCCGATCGACCCACTCGGAACCTTTCACTTGGAAACCGCTCGCGCTGATCGCACCTTTCTGGAAGTCCGTACCGGAACCCACTCCACGGAGACCGTCGCGCTCGTCGGCCCGATTCCACCCGCCGACTCGGAATGAGCCAGAGCCTGGACCTCGATCGTGCCTCGATCGAGTCCATCGAGGCCGCTCTCGAAAACCGTGAGGTCCTCCTTCCCGCGGAAGCCTCGGCGTTGCGGGATCGCGCGGCGGAGCTGCTGCTGGCGGAACCGAAGCAGGCCGCCCGGATCGCCGACCTCCTCCTCGAGCACTCCCGGCGATCCCCGGTGGATCACGAGCTGGCGGCGATCGCATGGCGCTGCCGCGCCGAAGCCTCGATCTATCTCGGTCAGCTCGAAGCCGCCGCGGAGGGATACCGGATCGCCGCGGGTAAGGCGAAGCGCAGCGGTGACGCTCTCCTCCACGCACGCATCCTGGTGGGGCGCATCGGAGTCGCGACCGCCATGGGGGACCACAAACAGCACCGCCGTTGGTCCGCCCGGGCCGAATCGATCCTCCGCCGACACCAGGACGAAACGTACCTCACCAAGCTGCACATGAACCTGGGCGCCGCGGAGTTCCACCGGGAACGGTACGAGGTCGCCTACGCACACTATCGGGATGCGCTCGCCGCCATGGGCGACCGCCCGGACGATCCCACCTGGATCATGGTGCACAACAACCTCGGCGTGCTTTGCACGGAAACCTCACGCATCCCCGAAGCACGGCGCCATTTCCTGATCGCGGAGGAGAGTGCCGAGGCACTGGGACTCGACCATCTGGTCGCCCACGCCCGGTTCGACCGTTCATTCCTCGAGGTACTGCTCGGGAACTATCGAGCCGCGCTGCAGCTGTTGGAAACGGCCAGCGAGCAGTTCGAGAAACTCGAAGCGACCGACCTGCGCGCGTCCTGCCATCTCGCCAACGCCAAAATCTATCTCGACCTGGGAATGGCTCGGGAGGCCATCGAGCTCGCTCGTTCGGCCGGGACTCTCTTCGCCCAGGAGGGCAAGCTCCTGGATGCCGCGGTCGCCGATCTTCGTTTGGCGGGAGCGTTCCTTTCCGCGCGACGATTCCGTTCCGCGCTCGACTCGCTGGAACGAGCGGAGCTGTTCTACCGCAGCCAACGCATCCGCCCCCGCGTGGCCCAAGTCCTCCTCGCGCGCAGCGAGATCGCGCTCGCGCACGGAGACTTCGCGGAGGCGTTCCGTTGCGGGCAGGACGCGCTGCGGATGTTCGAGTCCCTGGACCTCGTCCGACCGCGCGTGCAGGCCCAACAAATCGTGGCCGAGGCCGAGCTCGGCCTCGGCCGGGTGCGAGCCGCCGCCG
>JAGQHR010000466.1 GCA_020431745.1 Candidatus Eiseniibacteriota bacterium | reverse complement strand
AATCACGATGACCTGCGCCGCCGATTCGCTCTCCCGGATTCGGGAAAGGACGTTGAATCCACTCCCGTCGGGCAGCTTGAGATCCAGCATCACGACGTGTGGCTGGAGCGACTCCACCTTCGCCAACCCATCGGTGCCGGTGGACGTACAGGTGACCTCGTAGCCCCGGTCGGTCAGTACCCTCGTCAGGGATCGTGCGATCGACGGTTCGTCGTCGATGACGAGGACCCGCGTCTTCATCCGTTCTTCTCCGCGCGCTCCCCGGAAACGGGGAACGAGAGCCGGAAGGTGGCCCCGCCCCCGGACCGGTTGCGCATGTTGATGCGACCACCGTGCTCACGCACGATCTGGAGGCTGATGCTGAGCCCCAGGCCGGTCCCGTTGGGCCGCGTCGTGAAGAAGGGGTCGAAGATCTTGTCCAGGACCTCCTCGGGAATCCCGCATCCGCTGTCGTGGAAGGCGACCTCCACGGCCTGCTTCGAGCGGTACCAACGCGAGGAGCTGGAGATGCGGAGGGTTCCCCCGCCGGGCATGGCATCGATCGCGTTGAGGATCAGATTGAGGAACACCTGCTGCAGCGCATCCGGATCCATCGGGAACGGGGGCAGGCTCTCGGCCAGCTCCCGCTTGACGGTGATGGAGGACTTCCGGAACTGGAGCTCGAGGTTGTCGAGGACCTTGTAGAGGATCGGGGTCAGGTCCTCCTCCGTCATCTGCAGGGACTTCGGCCGCGTGAACTGCAGGAGGTCCGTCGTGAACTGTTCGATCCGATCGAGCTCCTTGATGGCGTCCTCGAGATCCGAGCGCAGGGACGGGAGCCCTTCCAGCTTGCTCCCGACGTACTGGATCGTGGTCCGGATCCCGGTGAGAGGGTTGCGGATCTCATGGGCGATGACGGCCGAGAGCTCCTCCACGGAGGCGAACCGGTCGACCCGGCGCTGGAACTCGAGCTCCCCGACGACCTCGGTCACGTCCTCGAAGGCCATCATGATCGACGAGTCCCCGTCATCCTGGACGGAGAGCCAGCGGACCTGCAGGAGGAGCTCGCGTCCCTCGAACTCGAGCATGACCTCGCGAGGCTCGCCGTCCACCTCCCCCAGCTTCTCCGGCCACAGCGAGTAGCCGGGAGTCCGCGAAAGGACGACGTCCCCGATGGCCTTTCCGAGCAATCGATCGGCGGTGGCGTCGAGGATCTCCAACGCCTTGCGGTTGACGTTCAGGACATTGTGCTCGGAGTCGAGCGCGATGAGGCCGAAGTCGAGGTTGTCGAGGAGGACTTGCGCACGTTCCTTTTCCAGTGTCGCGACACTCGAATCCGTCATGGCTTCGTCCTTTTCTGCCGGACCGGCGACGGGAGCGCCGGTCGGTCTCATGGTTTCTCGCCGGGTTCCTTGGCCCGGGTGGCTACCGCCAGACCGGTCGCTCCCAGCTCCCGGGCGGTGTCCCAGATCTCGACGGCCCGGCCCAGCGCGGCCTTGTCGTCCCCGCGAATGATGACCTGCTTGTCGGGGGCGGCCTCGATGGCCTCTCCGAGGTGGGTGCGGAGGTCCTTCCACTCGACCTGCTGGTCGTTGACGAAGACGGTGCCGTCGGCCTTGAGCGTGACGACGACCTTCTTGAGCTCGAGCTGGACCGGAGCGACGACTTGGGGCAGGTCCACCTGGATCCCGCTCTGGACGACGAAGCTGGAGGAGAGGAGGAAGAAGATGAGCAGATTGAAGATGATGTCGGACATCGCTGTCGACTCCAGCTTCTGGAGGTATCCCTTCGAACCCGCTCCGAAGTCCATTCGATCTTCCCTCGGCTCCCTCCGTCAGGCGCGACCGCGCCCGCGCATCAGAGAATCGACTCGTCCCCCGTCGTCAGAAGGAGCATCAGCTCCTGAGACTTCTCTTCCATGGTGTGAACTTGCTCTTGGATCCGGGAGAAGAGGTAGTTGTGGGCAAAGAAGGTGGGCACGGCCACGGCCAAACCGGCCGCGGTGGTGAGCAGGGCTTGCCAGATGCCGCCGGCGAGCACGCTCGCGTTGACGTTGCCCCCGAGCTGTTCGACCTGCTGAAACGCCTGGATCATACCGAGCACCGTTCCGAGGAAGCCCAGGAGGGGAGCCCCTCCCACGATCGTCGCCAGCCCGCCCAGGTGGCGTTCGAGCTCGGCCGTCTCCTTCCGTCCCGCATCCTCGATCGCCCGCCGCGTGTGATCTTCACCGTCTTCGACCCGCCGGAGCCCGGCCGTGAAGATCGTCGCCAATGGCGCGTCGCTCGCCTGACAGATCGCGAGCGCATCCTGCACTCTTCCGACTCGGATGTTCCCACGGATTCGTTTGAGAAACGCATCGTTGGCCTTACGCACGCGGTGCAATCGTAGCAACCGCTCTAAAATGATTGCAAGCGAAACGACGGAACAGAGCACGATCGGAATCATCAAGAGTCCGCCGCGCACGATGACATCGAAGACCGATGACAAGAAACGACCCTCCGTGAACCGTTCGACGAGTACCGCGCGATGTCGCAGCGGACCGCGCGTGCTCCCTCAACGCGCCTTCGCGTCGAAACGCTACGAAAGAGGGCTGGGCGTGTCCACCCCAAGTTGGCACGAAACTGGTCACCCGTGACCGCCCGTGCTAGATTCCTCCGGGTCGCCGAGACTCGAGAAGGCCGAACCGCGGGAAGGAGCGAAGCAAGCGTTGGAGGAGATCTGGACCCCATGGCGGATGCGCTTCATCACCTCGCACGAACGCACCGCCGGCGAGTGCGTCTTCTGCACGATCCTCGAGCGTGATCCGCGTCATGTCCTGGCGCGGTCCCGGCACGTCTACGTGGTCCTCAACCTCTATCCCTACACTCCGGGACACGTCCTGGTGATCCCCCACCGGCACGTCGCGCGCCTCGGCGAGCTCACGACCGAAGAGATCGACGGGCTCACCCGGGCGATCGACGGGACCGAGCGGATCCTGCGCCGAGCCCTGGGAACGGAGCTGATCCATGTCGGGTTCAACCTCGGTCGGGCCGCGGGAGCCGGGATCGAAGGTCACCTCCACGCCCATCTCGTTCCGCGGGGAGTCGATGTGCCGGTGGCCGAAGGTCCCGATCTCGACGCTCTCCACCGCCGGCTCGCGCCGGAGTTCGCGGCGGAAGTCCGCCCCGCGTAGAACCGCCTAGCAAGGAGATCCCCTGGTGCGACCCGTTCGCGTGCTTGCCGTCGTGGGAGCGCGACCCAACTTCATGAAAGTGGCCCCGGTGCTCCGCGCCATGGCGGATCCCGGACGTTACGCGCCGATCCTGGTCCACACCGGGCAACACTACGACGCAGCGCTCTCGGACGCGTTCTTCCAGGAGCTCGACATCCCGGCGCCGGACGTGCACCTGGGGGTCGGCTCGGGGAGCCATGCCCGACAGACCGCCCGCGTTCTCGAAGGCTTCGAACCGGTCGTGGAGTCCCATCGACCCGACCTCGTGCTCGTGGCCGGAGACGTCAACTCGACCGTCGCCTGCGCCCTCGCCTCGGTCAAGCTGGGCGTTCCGGTCGGTCACATCGAAGCCGGTCTCCGCAGCGAGGACCGGACGATGCCCGAGGAGATCAACCGGGTCCTCACCGACGCGATCTCGGATCTCCTTTTCATCACCTCGCTCGACGCCCGCACCAACTTGGTGCGCGAGGGGGTGGATCCCGCGACGATCCACTTCGTCGGAAACAGCATGATCGACACCCTTCGGCGCTTCGAGGACAAGGCGCGCGACCGGGAGACTCTCCGGGAGCACGACCTCTCCCCTCGCGGCTACGCGCTCGTCACCCTGCACCGTCCGTCCAACGTCGACGCCGCCGAGGACTTGGGCCGGGTCCTGTTCCTCCTGCACGAGCTGGCGGATCGGATGCCGGTCGCGTTCCCGATGCATCCGCGGA
>JAGQHR010000465.1 GCA_020431745.1 Candidatus Eiseniibacteriota bacterium | reverse complement strand
CGGGACGACGGGACGGACGATCTACACGTTCGTTCCGCAGATCGACAACGGCGCGGGCACCGTCCACTTCGGGGCCTGCTCGGTCGGATCGGCCCCGGGCCCCGATGGCGGCGGTGTGTTGGCTCGCGTGGTCTTCACGGTCGAGGCGTGCAACGCGACGACGGCCCTGGATCTCACGGATGTCATCCTCACCGAGGTCGACGGATGGCCCGTCGATCTCGGTAGCGTCACCGGAGGTTCGCTCGAGATCGGATGCGCAGCCGACGTGCCGGACGGATCTCAGCTGCTCGGCTATGTGCTGTTCCCACCCCGTCCCAATCCCGCTTCGTCTACGAGCGAGATTCTCTTTTCCCTTCCGGCAGACGCTGGGGAAGGAACGCATGCCCAACTCGACATCTTCAACGCGACGGGACGTCGCATCCAACGGCTTCTCGACCGAGATCTCGGCGCTGGATTGCATCGCATCGTCTGGGACGGGCGGGAAGAGTCCGGGCAGTTGGCGCCGGCTGGAACCTATTTCTGCCGTCTCTCCGTCGCCGGGAGAGTGAGAACCACCCAGTTGCAGTTGGTGAGGTGAGTTGGCTTGGTGACTCGGATAGACCCCGCAGTGAGGTCGCAACGCCGAATCGGCGACGTGGACACTCTCGCAACAGCGTCGCGGTGGAAGCACGGGAGGTGCCCAATGAATCGTTACACAGCCGCCCTGTTCTTGGTCTCCGTCCTGGTGGTCGCTCCGGCCGCGCTCGCGGCCACCCATGTGGTGCGGCCCGATGGGTCGGGAGATTTCCCCACGATCGGGCAGGCCATGGCCAGCGCTGCGTCGGGAGACACGATCGCGCTCGCGGATGGCACGTTCACCGGCGCCGGCAATCGGAGCCTCAACCCGGCCGGCAAACAACTGGTGGTTCGTTCCGAGTCCGGCGTGGCCGCCTCGTGCATCATCGATGTGCAGGGGAGTCCTCGCGCCTTCATTTTCGACGCCGGCGAGGACACGACCTTCGTGCTCCAATCGTTCACCATAGCAAACTCATTCGGGACGCTCTCCTTCAGCGGCGCGATCTTCTGCGGCACAGATTGCTCACCGCACATCTCCGGTTGCATCTTCCGGGACAACGTCGGTGGGGGCGCGGCAGCCGTCTATTGCATCAGTAGCTCTCAACTGATCGTGTCCGACTGCACGTTCGTGAACAACTCGGGATCATCGGTCATGATCGGTGGGTCACCGCACATCAGCGGCAGCACGTTTGCCGACAATGTGGCTTCTTCTTCGGTGCTCGCGCTCCGAAACGGAACCACGCTCTCGAATACCATCATCGCTCACAACGAGGGCAAGGCGGTCGGCTGCTTCGAGACCGACTTCACCATCGTCTGCTGTGACATCTTCGACAATATCGGGGGCGATTGGATCGACTGTATCGCGGACAAGCTCGGAGTGGACGGCAACATCTCCGCGGAGCCGCTCTTCTGCGATCCCACCAACGGCGATTTCACGCTCGCGGAGAGCTCTCCGTGCGCTCCCGAGAGCAATCCCGACTGTGGCTTGATCGGCGCCTGGCCGGCGACGTGTCCACCGGCGTGTACCCTCGAGCTGACTCCCGGTCGGATCACGACCTACTATCCATGCAACGGTTCGTTCTCCACGGACCTCTGGATCGACCACGTGATCGAGCTCGGGTCGTTCGACCTCTGTCTCGGGTTCGACGGAGACGGCCTCTCGTTCGACCATGTCGATGTCGACTCCGATTTCCTCGGGAGCACCGGACGAACGGTGACGCCCACCGGTCCCGCGGTCTGTGCCGCCGCCTGCCAGACGGACGGAGTCGCGTTCGGAGCCGTGACCTCCGGCGTGTCGCCCGGACCCTCCGGCAACGGAAGGCTCGCTACGATCTTCTGGCAGCCGGTGAACGTGGATGTATCGACCGAAGGATCCCTCTGCTTCGACAGTTGGGTGGTCGAGACCTCCGATGTTCCTCCGGGAACGATTCCCGTCAGCGATGCGCCGGAAGTCTCGTTGGTGCACAGGCCATTCTGCTACGGCGACTTCAACGACAACGGCGATGTGAGCATCGTCGACGTGATGAACGTCGCGGTTCGATGGGGAGCGGAGGTCGGGGACCAGGGCTACGACGAGACCTTCGACGTCAACCTCATCGCGCCGGGCAGCTACTGCGCCTCCGTAGCGGATGGCGCCATCGACGTCGTCGATGTGCAGAGCGTCGCCGCGCGCTGGGGACAGGGGTGTCCCGAATCGCCTCTTCGTGCCGGGACGGTCGATCCAGGAGCAAACGGCCGCATCGATCGCTCGGGGAACGCGGCGGGGAGGAACGAGCAAGCCGGGAGAGGGGCAACCGGGCGACTCACGATCGCTCCGGAGGCTCTGGCGCTGAGCGGTGAAGTCGGAAGCACGGGCGTGTTCTCGCTGGAACTGGAGAATGCCCCGGCCGTGGGAGCGTTCGAAGCGACCCTCGTGTTCGACGCGTCGGTCATTCAGGTCGAGAATGTCGAGATCACTTCGTATCTTGGGAGCACCGGTCGATCCGTGTATCCGCTGGCGGCGCGCATCGACAACGAGACCGGAACCCTGACTCTCGGAGCCTGGTCGACGGGGGAGGATCCCGGTCCGGAGGGAAGCGGTGCGCTGGCCTGGGTGACGGTCAGCATCCGGTCCTGTCCTGGAGAGAGTCGGTTCGACATCGCTCGCGCGAAGCTCACCGATGTCGGAGGATGGCCGCAGGGCCCGGGCGAAACGTCGGGCGCGATTGCGGTCACCGATTGCGAGGCCCCCTCGTCGGTGCCGGTGCCTTCCGACGTCGCACGACTCCTGCCGAGTCGCCCGAACCCCTTCGCACGCTCGACCTCCATTCCGTTCGCGATTCCGGCTTCCGTGGGTGACGGGACTTCGGTGGAGCTGCTCATCGTCGATGTGACGGGACGGACGATCCGCAAGCTCGTCGACGGACATCACGAACCGGGGCTCGACGAAGTGGTCTGGGATGGCCGTGACGATCGCGGTGTTCGAGTCGCCAGCGGCACGTACTTCTGCCGACTGCTCGTTGGGGATACGGAGCTGCGACGGCAGCTCGTTCTCGTCGAATAGCGGGTCGGCCGTTCCGTCAGGTGATCTCGGCAGTCAGGACGGGCACTCATGGCGCGGCGGTTCAAGGGCAACGCTGCGCCGACCGCCGGAGTCCCTACTAGCGTCCCAGTCTAGCTGGACTGCCAGCTGTTACGCGGTCCGGATGGTCCTCGAACGGGGTTCGTTCTGACCTGACTCGAACCCTTCCGGGCGCAGCCCGGGGAGTCCCGAAGGATACGGCAGTCGCTCGATGAGTGGGTAGAATGCCCGCTGTTTTCCCCACATGTTCGAACGCGCTCCACGGGCGATTCTCGCCGGCTACTCGTCGGGACCGGCCAGTCACTTCCAGCAGGTTCTCCGCGGCCGGCCTCGATGAGTGCGTCCATGAACATCCGGTAGCCCGCCGACTACGTTGAAATCCTCATTCGAGGAAGCTCGGCCACGTCTCGCATGGAAAGAACGCGGTGAGGGGCTTCTTCGATCTCGCGCTCGTTCACTCTTGGTGACTCCCGAGCTGTGTTGATCCGGTCGTGGCTTGGTAGGCCGCCTTGAGAGCACCCCAGCTGATCTTCAACACGGTCCGAGGACGACCCCGCGCGCGCCCGGGCGGCGGATGTCTCCCCGATCGATGGGAAGAAACGATTGGCAAGTCCTGGTCGGACGGACCGATTCCTGGAGAGCTCGGACGGCGTGCGGCATGACGACCCCCCAATGCGGCCTGGCCTTCCCCCGGTGTCGAGGCCGAACCCACGCTTCAGTCTACCGCATTATGCCGCCGTCGATGTACGCCAACCACGCCGCCTACCGTCCGCGGGACACTTCCTGTCGGAGAGCACGCGC
>JAGQHR010000464.1 GCA_020431745.1 Candidatus Eiseniibacteriota bacterium | reverse complement strand
GCCTGGGCCGTACCCTGGGCGTTCATCTTTCCGCCCGGCTCGCAGACCAGGTAGTCCGGGGGCGCGTTGCTTCCCGCACGGACCAGTACTCCGGGCAGGATGGTCAGCGTCTGGCCGGCGGGCACGGAGCAGCGTCCACGCAGAACGTACGTGAAGCCGGGCTCCCACACCCACGGGTTGGCGTCGCCATCGCTGGCGTTACCAGGGCCGATCAGCTTGACCGGCAGCGCCGGCACGTCGCTCGATCCGTAGGTCGTGTTGATCCAGCCCTCGTACCACTGCGGCTGTCCAGGCAGCAGGAACGAAGCCGGAGGTACGGCACCGCGATAGCAAACGGGAACGATGAAGTTGGGACAGTCGCGCGGCGTGCACTCGCACGTCGGGTCCTGGTCCTGACGGGCAATCAGCTGAGCGGCTGCGGCGATTCCGCAACCCCGCGAGCCGACGGCGATGCTGGTTTCCTTGGGCGCCCATCCCGTGTTGTTGGTCACGAACGGGGTCGCGGGCGCGTACGGATTGACCAGCAGCTCGTTGGCGCTGACGGCCGGCTCATCGTTGCAGAGCGCGTCGACGAGCTCCCGAGCGGAGAACAGGCCACCGCCGGACGTGGCCGGGTTGGCGTTGGAGAAACATTCGTAGATGATGTTGTCCTGGAACGTGTGCTGCGCCATCACCGTCGTGGCAGAGACGGTACAAAGCGCGGCTGCACTGAAGAAAAACAGCCTCCAAGAGCGATGCATTGCGTAGGACCCTCCTCGGTGTTTCTTGGGATGCACGAAACAGGTGTGAATCTAGCCGGATTGGTTCCCGGAAGGTTGTCAGGAACTCGTCAATTGCGGGCTAGCCGGTCGCTAACGCGAGAGGAGGGAAACGAAGACGGCGTCCAATCGGCGGATCGTTCCGTCGTCGGATGAAGACGAACAGCGACACGTCGACCTTCCACCCGACGACACCAAAGAGGATGTTCATGAGAAACGTGTTGGCAATGCTGGGGCGTGGTCTGGATTGGATTGGAAATCGGTTCGGATGATCGCGGCGATCGCTCCTGCCGTCAGGGAACCGCACCCCGCGGCGCATCAGTCCGCGGCGAGCGCCTGCACCGGATCGAGACGGGCGGCCCGCCGGGCGGGGAGGATCCCACTGAGCACGCCCACAACGAAGCTGATCGCGAGGACAGCGACGACGTAGCGCAACGGCGTGTGGATCGGTAGCGCCGGGACGAAGAGATGAAGGAGCTGGGCCAGACCGATTCCCGCGACGAGTCCGAGCGCGCCCCCCGTCGTCGCGAGGAGAATCGCCTCGCCCAGATAGAGCATGAGGATCTGTCGCGGGGCGGCACCGATCGCTTTGGCCAAGCCGATCTCCGGGGTTCGCTCGTGCACCGAGATCCACATCATGGTGAGGATCCCGATCGCTCCGACCAGCAGTGAGATTCCGCCGATTCCGGCGACGGCCAGGCTCACGATCCCGAGAATGCGGTCGAGCGAGTCCAGCATTCCCGTCTGTGTCGTGATCGTGAAGTCTTCTTCACCGCGATGGCGATCGATCAGCGCCGTCCGAACCATCGCGGCGACCGAGTCCATCATCGCCGCATGGCTCACCAGGACATCGATTTCCTGGAGATCCTCACGGCCGAAGAGGGGCATCGCGAGGGCGACGGGAATGTAGGCAGTGTCGTCGATGTCGATGCCGACGAACTGGCCCTTCGACTCCATGATCCCGATCACGAGGAACCGCTGTCCGCCGATCCGAACGTGCTCCCCGAGTGCGTTGGCGTCGCCGAAGAGCTCGCGTTTGAGGGTCGGGCCGAGGACCGTGACCGGAGACCCATAGCGCAGGTCTCCGGGGGGGAGGAACCGGCCCACCCGCACGTTCATACGCCAGACGTCGGTCGCGGCCTCGCTCACGCCCTGCACGAAGACGTTGCGCCGCAGACCGTCGTATTCCACCGGAGCCGCGCCGGCGACGACCGGCACCGCCGTCGTCACCCAGGGCAGGCGATCGAGCGACTGCGCGTCCGCCAACGTGAGCGGATGGATGGTCCCCGCGAACGAGCTCGGCATCCCGCTGGTCTCGGTCTTCCCGGGAGTGACCGCCATCAGGTTGGTTCCGAACTGGGTGAACTCGGAGAGGATGTAGACGCGGGTGCCTTCGCCGATCGAGGTGAGGAGGATGACCGACGCGATCCCGATGACGATTCCCAGCATGGTGAGCGCCGAGCGCTGGCGGTGGGCGGCCACCGCCCGCCAGGCTTGACCGGCAACGTCTTCGAAGATCATCGCCACCTCGCGATCAGACGGACGGAGCCTCCATCCCGAACTGGCCCCATTCCTCCTTCGACGGTCCGAAGACTCCCGGAACCTTGGCTCCCGCCTGCCGCAGGAGCACCGTCATCTGTCCTCGGTGATGCACCTCGTGCGCCATGAAAGCGGAGAGGGTGAACCCGCGCGGCCAGTTCGATCCGTACATCTCATCCTGCTCGAGGAGCGTTTCGTCCTCCCACTGGGTCGAGACGGCGGTCAGCAGCTCCTGACTCGCGCGCTCATAAGCCTCCCGGATCTTCTGGGCGGAACCGGGCACCGGCGACTCAGGATCGACTTCCGGCAGAGAGAGGCCGGTGCGCCCCATCATCTCGGGAATCGTCACGACCAGATGCCAGGCAATCCGTCCCAACGTCCGGTGATCGGCGTGGATGGACTGCCCCATGTTCTGATCCGTCAAGGCGCCCAGAATCGAGAGCGTTCCACTGCGTTGATCCTTGTACGCGGTCACGAAGTCTTCGACTTTCCGAAACACGTCCGCACCTCCTCATGATGCCCCAGACACGAGGGCGACCTTTCACCGATGGCGTCGCCCGAGCTCCCCTCTCATCCGACCGCGGCGCGGTCCCGGGTCCTGCACCGTGGTCCGCCGCATCCGACGAGCCTACCCTCGAGCCTTCCGGCGCATCAAGGCATCGACCGGATCGAGTCGGGACGCAGTGCGCGCCGGCAGCCAGCCGAAGGCGACTCCGACCGCGACCGACACCGCGAGCGCGGCCGCGATCGCCCACCAGGGAGCACGCGCGGGGAATTCGGGAACGAAGTGCTGCAGCAGCGCGCCGCCTCCGACACCCGCGACCAGCCCCAAGATCCCACCCCCGGTCGAGACCAGGGAAGCCTCTACGAGAAAGACCCCGGCGATTTGCCGTCCCGTCGCCCCGAGAGCCTTGAGCAGGCCAATCTCCCGCGTCCGCTCCGCGACCGAGACCAGCATCACGTTCATGATCCCGACCCCCGCCACACCCAGAGAGATCGTGGCGATGCCGGCAAGGGCCGCGGTCAGCACCCGGAGGATCTGATTGAAGGTCGAGAGCACCGAGTCCTGAGTCAGGACGGTGACGTCTTCCTCGTGGTGGCGTTCCGCGAGCAGATCGACCACCTTCTGTCGCACTTCTTCGATCCGCTGGTGCGCCGTCACCTCGATGAGCAATCGAAAGAGACTCGTCTTGTTGAAGATGCGCATTCCCGTCTCGACCGGCACGTAGACGACCTCGTCCAGGTCGACGCCGATCGAAACTCCGCGCGGAGCGACCACCCCGATGACGCGGAAGCGATACTCGCCCAGCCGAACGATCTGCCCCAGGGGATTGGCGCCACGGAAGAGCTCGCGCGCCATCGCCGCCCCCAGGACGCAAACCGGTGCGTCGAGCTCCGGCGGAAGGAACCGACCACTCTGGATCTGGATCTTGCGAACTTCCAGGAACTCGGCCGAGGTGCCGATAACGGTGGCATTTCGGCTGCGCTCGCCGAATCCCGCGGCCGTGGCGCCGAGACTGATCGGAGCGAGTCGACTGACCCCGAAGATCCGGCGACGGATGGCCTCGGCATCGGCCATGGTCAAGTCGTGCGGAGCGGTGCTGATGAACGGTGCAGCCCCTTGCGTCTCCGTCTT
>JAGQHR010000463.1 GCA_020431745.1 Candidatus Eiseniibacteriota bacterium | reverse complement strand
CCGTTCAGCGACCTGGCGGAGGTGACGGTTTCGCAGGCGGGCTACGTCGACACTGCTCGCGTCGAGAACGGCGCGTCCTACTACTATCGGATTGCGGGTGTGATCGGTGGGACCCCGGTGATGGCGCAGGCGAGCCCGCAGTGGTTCAACCAGAACCGCTTCGCCCTGTTCTGCATCCTCCTGCTGTTCCTCGGACTCGTCGCGGTCTACCTGCAGATGGCGCGGGCGGGACGCGGACTCTTCATCCGCCGGATCGCCGGGCTCGATGCGATGGAAGAGGCGGTCGGTCGCGCCACCGAGATGGGCAAGCCGGTGCTCTACGTGCCCGGAATCGACGACGCGAACAACATCCAGACCATCTACTCGATGGCGATCCTCAACAGCGTTTCGAAGATGGTGGCCCGCTACGATACGGAGCTGATCGTTCCGGTCTGCAAGGCGTTCGTGGTGCCGCTCGCGGAAGAGACGGTCAAGGCGGGATACCTCGATCAGGGACGGCCGGACGGGTTCCGTCCCGACAACGTCCGCTTCCTTTCCGACGAGCAGTTCGCCTTCACTGCCGCCGTCAACGGGATCATGCTGCGCGAACGGCCAGCCGCGAACATCTTCCTCGGGTCGTTCTTCGCGGAGAGCCTGATGCTGGCGGAGACCGGTTTCATGACGGGGGCGATCCAGATCGCCGGGACCGCCAATATCCATCAGCTGCCGTTCTTCGTGGTGGCCTGCGACTACACGATGATCGGCGAAGAATTCTTCGCCACCTCGGCCTATCTATCGCGCGAGCCGATGCTCGTCGGCACGCTGAAGGGGAGTGACGCCATGAAGCTCCTCATCATGCTGTTCCTGATCCTGGGCGCGATCCTCGCGACCACGGGCAACACCACCCTCAACAACCTGCTGATCATCCAGTAGGCGCGGAGGTACCGTGCGACGAGAGATACCCCTCTTTCTCACCATCCTCTTCGGGTGCCTGATGGTGATCAAGTTCTTCGTCCCGCATCCCTGGGTCGCGGTGCTGGGAGAACGGCTCGAAGGGTGGACGATCATCGTGGCGGCCGCGGCGGTCGTCCTGGGAGTGGCGAACGTCGCACGGATCCACGCGCGAAAGATCGCGCGCCGCGAACCGGAGCACGGGTTCAGCTATCCCCTGCTCTTCGGGCTCGCGCTCATGATCATCCTCGGGATGACCCCGGCCAGCTGGTGGGTGGCGCTGGGGGCGCCCGCCGGGGGAGTGGCCGAAGGCTCGCCCTTCGACTTCTTCTACAACCGGGCCTACGTTCCCATGCAGGGGACGATGTTCTCGCTCCTCGCCTTCTTCATCGCCTCCGCCGCCTTTCGCGCTTTCCGGATTCGGAAGCTGGAAGCGGCGCTCCTCGCTATCACTGCCGTCCTGGTCATGATCGGCCGGGTGCCGATCGGAGCGGCGATCTCGCCGACGATCCACCTCCCCGGTTCCGCGGAGTCGCAGCCGCTCCTGACCTGGCTGCAGGACTGGATCATGAACGTGCCCAACCTGGCCGCCAAACGCGCGATCCTGATCGGGGCCGCATTGGGCGCGATCGCGACCGGGCTCAAGATCATCCTCGGTATCGAACGCAGCGCGATCGGAGGTGACTGATCATGGGCTGGGTGAGCAAACTGGAGACGTTGGATCGACGCTACGTCTTCATCTTCATCTTCCTCGCGGTCCTGTTCCCGCTTTTCCGTCCGATCGGACTGCCGATCCGGGTCAGCAAGGAAGTGCAGTCGTTCTATGACGCGATCGAGGCCGTTCCCGAAGGGTCGACGGTCTATCTCGCGGCCGACTACGATCCGGGCAGCCTCCCCGAGCTCCAGCCGATGCTGGAAACGGCGATCCGGCAATGCTGCAAGCGAAACCTCAAGATCGTCGCCGGGTCGCTCTGGCCCGCCTGTCCGCCCCTCGTCAATCGCGCGTTCACGCAAATCGCGGAAGGGGAGTTCCATCGGAAGGACACCGTCGACTTCGTGAACCTGGGGTTCAAGGAAGGCCGCGAAGTGGTGATGGTGCAGCTCGGGCAGGACATCCACACCGTCTATCCGCAGGACTATTCGGGGCGTGACCTCTCGACGCTCCCGATCATGAAGAACGTCCACAACTATCAGGACCTGCCCATCCTCATCAACATCTCCGCCGGCTATCCCGGCACCAAGGAGTGGGTGCAGCAGGTGCGCAGCCGCTACAGCATTCCGATCGTGGCCGGCTGCACTGCCGTGTCGGCGCCCGAGTACTACCCCTACGTGCAAAGCGGTCAGCTCGCCGGACTCCTCGGTGGACTGGCCGGAGCGGCCGAGTACGAGCGTTTGGTCGGTGGGTCCGCCTCCGCGGGCCGCAAGATGGACGCCCAGTCGCTCGGTCACGTCACGATCATCCTGTTCATCCTGCTGGGGAACGTCGTCTACTTCCTGAACCGGAAGGGGGGCCGCGCGTGAACACGCTCGACATGGTAGGAACGACCCTGGCCGGGATCCTGACGATCGCGATCTTCAGCTTTCTCTACCGAGACAACAAGTTCTACAAATTCGCCGAGCACCTCTTCGTGGGGTTGGCGGCCGGCTACTACGTTGCGCTTCAGTTCCGGACCGTCTTTGTGCCCAACCTCTGGAATCCGTTGGTGCACGGCGACGGGTGGAGCTTCGTGCCTCTGCTCCTGGCGATCCTGCTCTTCGCGCGGCTGGTTCCCAAGGGTGCCTGGCTCAGCCGCTGGCCCATGGGCGCGATGATCGGGGCCTACGCAGGTCTCCAGCTCATCGGATTCCTCCAGGGGGATCTGATCGAGCAGGTGCGGGCCAACCTGTTGTCGCTGAACACCGGTTCGCACTGGCAGGACTTCAACAACCTGCTCCTCATCGTTGGCGTGTTGACGACCCTGGTCTACTTCTTCTTCTCCCTGGAGCACAAGGGGGCGGTCGGAGTCGTCTCGAAGATCGGGATCTACTTCTTGATGATCTCCTTCGGCGCCTCGTACGGATTTACGGTAATGGCGCGAATCTCTCTGCTGATCGGACGGATGGAGTTCCTTTTCCGGGAGTGGCCGGCCGCGTTCGGCATCCATATCCTGTCGTAAAACGCTGGTCGACGCGCACGACCATTGACCGGGAGCGCCTCGGTGCGTACCATTTCACGCACTGGAAGGAGGCACGCACCGGTGCACGTTCCAAGCCAGAGCGATTCCTCTGTTAGCGGGATGGCGGATCTCCAGTCCGTCGATCCCGTTTTGTGTTTGGTAGGACCCCCCTCAGAGCGATCTGCTGGACGATCGTTCTGTGTTCGAGCAGAAGGAAGACGACATGAGTCATGGAAAGGTCAAATGGTTCAATGAGACCAAGGGATACGGCTTCATCGAAGCCGACGGCGCGCCCGACATCTTCGTCCACTACTCCGTGATCGAGGGAGACGGCTACAAAACTCTGCAGGAGGGTCAATCCGTGGAGTTCGAGGCCAAAGAAGGACCGAAGGGGATGCAGGCGACCGTGGTTCGAAAAGCCGAGGTCTGATGGACTTCGTTTCCCGGGCCGGGCAGTAGCACGCGAACCCGCCGCGTGCCACCGCCCGGCCGTCTCTTTCCGCTCATACTGCCCTCCTTTCCGAAACCCTTGGCTCACCTCTCGGACTCCTGCCGTTCCGGCACCCGTCCTTGTCCTCCGTGCTTGTCTTCCATGGTTGTCTTCCATGGTTGGCTTCCATGGATCGAGACCGATTCCCCAAGAGTGCGCCGACGGTGGGAACAAAAGCCGCAGACCGTTCCGGCACGCCGATGGGGCTTTTGACCCACGGCGATCGAACGTGCAATCGCATTCCCGGCGCTTTCCGTCCCCGACGGTGTGCGCGGCCCGGGACACCGCGAACGATCGCGTCGCGGATCGTGATCAGTCGGACGACTGCTTGGAAATTTGTGCAGAGCCGTTCTTCGAGG
>JAGQHR010000462.1 GCA_020431745.1 Candidatus Eiseniibacteriota bacterium | reverse complement strand
CGGCCTCCCTCGAAAGGAAAGTCCATGCGATATCGGCGACTCGAGGTCGTGGCCGCCTTCCTTCTGTGCGTCCTCGGCCTCGCGTGTGCGCCGGACTCGGAACGCTCCGAGTCGACTGCACGCCACCGCGCCGACAGCGAGTCGTCCGCCACCGCGGACCCCGAACGGTCCGCCGTGTCGAACCCCGAACCGACCGGTGAGCTGGACACCGGACGGTCTGCCGCGTCCACTCCCGGGCCGACAGCCGCCGCGGATCCGGGACCGTCCGTCTATCCGGAACAGGGCGCGATCAGCGCGTTCGTGCGCCGGATCTTCCAAGACTCGAGGGGGCATCTCTGGTTCGGCACGAACGGCGACGGCGTGGCGCGCTACGACGGAGACCGGCTCGCATACTTCTCGATCGCGGACGGCTTCGGAGGCGTGGCCGTGCGCGGGATCGTGGAGGATCGCGATGGCAACGTCTGGTTCGGCACCGAAGGGGGTGTCACCCGGTACGACGGCGCTTCCTTCACCAACTTCACCGCGGCGGACGGACTGCCGGCCGATGATGTGTGGTGTCTCCTCGTCGACCGCTCCGGAGTCCTTTGGGTCGGGACGAGGGAAGGAGCCAGCCGCTGGGATGGTGGGACCTTCGTCGACTTCACGCTTCCCGAGAGCCAACCCGACTACACGAGAGGGGTCACGAGCGCGCGGATCGTGCACAACATCGCGCAGGATCGTCGCGGACGTCTCTGGTTCGCAACGAACGGAGGCGCGTACATCCACGATGGGACTCATCTGTCCAACGTCTCGACGAAGGATGGTCTCTGCGGCGACAACGTCAACTGCGTCATCGAAGCGCGGAACGGGGACATCTGGTTCGCGACCCACCACCATGCCGTGTGCTTCCGACGTGGAGAGTCGTTCATTGATTTCTCCGCACAGCACGGCGTGCAAGGGATCGAAACCTGGGACATCTACGAGGGCCGCGACGGCGACATCTGGTTCCCCGTCGAGAACGACGGTTTGTACCGTTGGGACGGGATCTCGCTCACTCTCTTCACCGCGGAACTGGGGATGGACAGTCCGGGCATCCAGTGCACCTATCAAGATCGGCAGGGCCGCCTCTGGGCCGGGGGCTATCTGGGCCTCTATCGCCTGGAAGGCGGAAGGTTCATCAAGATCTCGAAAGACGGACCCTGGTAGGCGCGTGACATCCGGGGGCCGGAGCTCGCGGCGGCGGCGCTCCCATCTCGTTGATCCCGGTCCCGGCGCTCAGTTCCCCGGCTCTCGGCCACCTCACCGCTCAGCCTCCCAGCCCTCGGCCACCGGGCGCTCGGCCTCCCCGGTGCTCATCGGTCGGTGTGCTTGGAGAGGCTGGCGGGATAGCGCGCCCCCTGCACCGTGATCCCGGCCAGCGCCTCGTCGATCGTGCTGAGATCGGATGCGGTCAGCTCGACGGAGGCCGCCGCGAGGTTCTCCTCCAGACGATGCGCCTTGGTCGTGCCCGGAATCGGGACGATCCACGGTCTCTGTGCGAGAAGCCAGGCCAGTGCGATCTGCGCCGGCGTGACGTTCTTGTCCGCGGCGACCGACCGGACGCGATCCACCAGCGCTTGATTGGCCTTGCGCGCCTCGGGAGCGAAGCGGGGGAGGCGGTTGCGAAAGTCGTCCGCCGCGAACGACACGCTTTCGTCGATGGCGCCGGTCAGGAAGCCTCGTCCGAGCGGGCTGAACGGGACGAATCCGATGCCGAGCTCTTCCAGGACGGGCAGCACCTGCCGCTCCGGTTCCCGCCACCACAGGGAATACTCGCTCTGGAGCGCGGTGACCGGCTGCACCGCATGGGCCCTGCGGATCGACTCGACGCCGGCTTCGGAGAGTCCGAAGTGCCGGACCTTTCCCTCGTGAATGAGATCCCGGACGGTGCCCGCGACGTCCTCGATCGGCACGTCGCGGTCGACGCGGTGTTGGTAGAGCAGGTCGATATGATCGGTCCCCAGGCGCCGCAACGACTCTTCGGTCACCTGTCGGATCCGCTCGGGTCGGCTATCCAGTCCTTGATCCGGTCGTCCGTTCTTGAAACCGAACTTCGTGGCGATCACGACCCGGTCGCGGATCGGGGCGAGCGCTTCGCCCACCAGCTCCTCGTTCGCGAACGGACCGTACGCCTCGGCCGTGTCGAAGAAGGTCACGCCGCTTTCGAATGCGGTGCGGAGCAGCGCGATCGCGGCCTGTTTCTCCATGGCCGGGCCGTAGGCGAAGCTGAGTCCCATGCATCCGAATCCCAGCGCGGACACCTCGAGGTCGCTCTTTCCGAGTCGGCGTGTCTCCATGACTTGCTCTCCTGTTCCTTCGTGGAATGTGACGACGGACTGGGTCCACTTCCGCGCTCGTCGCCGGCGTCTTTGGAGCCACTCAACCGACGAAGTCCAGTAGGCCAAACGCATAGTGCCCTGCCTCTGAGCCGAAGCCACTCGGTCCGGTAAGGCCTGCGTTCAAAGCTGCTGCTCGATCTCCGCCGTCAATGTGTGCGGTTCTGCTTCCGCCTCGCTCGTGTAGGTGAACCGGACGGTCAACGTGTACACACCGTGCGGGAGCGGAATCGCCTGGCAGTCCTCGGTCCAATCGTACTGCGGGAACCGCCTGTGCATCGAGACCCGTTCCCGGCGCCGAATCTCCCCGAGGGACGTCGGACAGGCAGGGAGGGGGTCGCATGGGTTCTCTGGATGAATCACGCGACCCGTGGCGTCGCGGACCTCGAACTCGAAGGCGCGGTTCGCGCAGTCGTCCGTGTACCGCGCGGCTGCACCCCCAGGTGCTCGACGACTGCGAGTACGTCCGGGGGCCACCCTAGATCCTCGCTGCGGAGCAGATTCAGGCGGAGGCTGGGTTCATGAGCCGGAGGCGTTGCTTGATCGCATCCGAAGGGAGCATAACGCCGACGGGATCCGGGACCACTGCGGGAATGCCGGTATCTGGGTTCTTGCGATGCTTGCGAGGTTTCGCGCGCGGGGTGCCGCCTTTCCAGTCTCGCCTTGGGAGGGCCCGACACCGTGATCTGCTCCGCGATCGGCGTGGCTGGTCCAGCTCGGGGCGATGGCTTAGAGTTCGCCCCAATCGACGCGTCGGACAAGGTGTTGGGGGGCGAGGAAAGGCGGCGAGGCAAATCTCATGTCCATCTATGACGAAGTCAACGAGCAGCTCACCGCGGCGATGAAGGGCCGGGATCGTGACCGCGCGACCGCGCTCCGCGGCATCCGCGCGGCCTTCATCGAGGAGATGAAGAAAGACAACTCCAGCTCGGTCGCCGACGACAAGGCGGTCGGCATCCTACGACGTCTGGCCCGGCAGCGCGGCGAGAGCATCGAAGCGTTCGAAAAGGGAAACCGAGCGGACCTGGCGGACAAGGAAAAGGCCGAGCTCGCCATCATCGAGACGTTCCTCCCGAAGCTGGCCGACGAAGCCACGACGCGAGCCTGGGTGGAGGCCGCGATCGCCGAAACGGGGGCCGCCGCAGCGGGGGACATGGGCCGTGTCATGGGGCACTTGATGAAGACCCACCAGGGCGAGGTCGACGGCAAGCTTGCGAAGGAGATCGCGTCGAAACTTCTCGGATAGGTTGCGGGGTCCAGTCCCGGAGCGGGAGCGCCGGAGTCGTGCGGGTCCAGTCCCGGAGCGGGAGTGCCGGCGTGCCAGCCTCGTAGCGGAGCAACGGAGCTCTGCGGATCCCGTCCCCGGCGACGACGACAGTGTCATACGGAACTCCTCCGCGAGCTCCGAGATGCAAACGCGCCAGCGTGGCACATCGATCGGATCGCGCCACTCCTACGTCCGCGGTTCACGTTGCTCTGGTGCTCTCATGCGCGAGACGCAAGCAGCACGGTCCATCCCGTCCGGCCACTGCGGAATGGCCCGTGTCGCCGGATGTTGAGGGCGCGAACGGTGGGCCTACG
>JAGQHR010000461.1 GCA_020431745.1 Candidatus Eiseniibacteriota bacterium | reverse complement strand
TCCCATGCTGCCGCGCACGTTGGCGAGGACTCTGCGCGCCGCCGGATTCGAGGAGATCCTTGCCACCGGACATGCGTTCGTCACCACCGAGCTCGATCCCGAGACCTACGGTGGCATGGTCCTGGGTCGAGTCGAGCAGTACCTCTCCGAACACGGCGGTGTCGATCCCGAGGAAGCGCGCGCGTGGGTTCGGGAGCAGCGCGACCTCGGTTCCCGCGGGGAGTATTTCTTCGCCATCGTTCAGTGCTGCTTCACGGCGTCCCGCCCGGGCTCCTGAAACGCGCAGTCTCGGTGAGTCGCGACGATCGGCGCCGCCCGCGGCGGGCACGGCGCTCCAGGACGGGACCGCGTGTGTTTCGGATTGCCGCAACGGCATCGCGTCGCCGTTACCCTGACCAAGAGCCCCACTGGTCGATGTATACTCTGGAGCGCTGCCGCGTTCCGTGGGTCGGTCCAAGGAATGCATTTGCCGCGAGGAGGACCGCCATGCAGTACCGCGATTCGAGGGGAGCTACGCAGGTCCCAGAGGACATCGTCGAACGCGATAGGGGAGCGACGAACCCGCGACGTTTGTGCCTATTGATCTTCACTGTCGTCTTCCTCGGCTCCATCCACGCATCATTCGCGCGTGCTACCGTGCTCCTGGAGACTAGTGGAGCACCAGTCCCGGTCACGGACCTCGCAGCCGCGATGGACGATCTCCGGGCTCATCCACCGGGGTCCGCCCCCTTCTACACGGGAACCGTCACGCTGCCCGACCCCGTCTACGAGAACGGCGGGAACAGTGACCTGGATCTCACCGGACTCGGATTCACCTTGCGAGTCCAGTCGGCCGGAAACGACCCGACCGACTGTCGCCTGAATCTCGGGGGAAACGCCTTCGGACACGCCGCCGGCCCCACGGACATCGTCCTGTCGGGGATCGAGCTGCACGACGGTGTTCACCTGGTGACCGGACTCACGTACGAGATGCTCTTGGAAGACTGCATCCTCAGAAACATCCAAGACGTCGAGAGCTCAATGGTCCTGGAACGATGTCACCTCGACGGCGTGGAGCTTGCCGGTGGCAACATCTTCGCCTCCGAATCCACGATCGAGAACGGGGGCGGTTCTTTCGGCGAGGCCACCGATGCAGGGTTCTATCTGACGGACTGCGTGGTGCGGAACATCACGGCGCCGTTCCTCTTCCATGCCTATGACTTCGGATTCAACACGACGTCGGTGATCCTGCAACGGACGGTCATCCAAGGATGCGACGTCGACGCCCTCATCCGATCGGAAGGAGCCAACGTTCGGCTCGAGGATGTCGCGATCGTCGGCAACGACGGGATCGTGCTCGACTACGCGAGCAATGGCCTACCCACGCATCTCGTCGTGACCCATTGTACGATCGCCGACAATCGGGGCACCGGTCCACTGATCCAAGCCGCGGAAGATGAGTTCGGCGATCTTCTGGACTTCCGGATCGAGCGATCGATCGTGGCGTTCAATGACGCCACGGTTCCGGTGGACTATTCGGGAGTGACACCGCTCGTCGTGCAGTGCAGCGACGTTTTCGGCAACTCCGGTGGGGACTATGTCGGAAGCCTGGCCGGATACGAAGGCATCGACGGGAACATTTCCACGGATCCGCTCTTCTGCCACTTCGACGCCGGAGACGTCTACCTGTCGGAAGGCTCACCCGCGGACGCGGATTGCGGCGTCATGGGTGCGTATCCGATCGGTTGCGAAATCAGCGGAGCTCCCGAGTCGGTCGCCCAATCTATGTCGCCGCTGCAGGTGTGGCCGAGCCCTGCGTCCGGAGCGGTTTGGCTTTCCTGGGATGTTCCGTCTCCGGCTTCGGTTCGAGTGACGATCTTCGATCTTTCCGGTCGGACTGTCCGGCATTTCGGCGGTGTCGGCGAGCCGGCGATGCGTTTCCTTTGGGATGGACGGGACGACGCCGGACGATTGCTTCCTGCCGGTCGCTACTGGATCCGGGCGACCGACGGCACACGGCAGTCCGGCGCCGGCGTCACCCGCATCCGTTAGGCAGGTCGTGACAGACGCCCCGCGATCGCGCGTCGGTTTCGGAATCCGGATCGCGAAAGTCGCGGAGCGGACTACGCTGACGGTCCCGTCGAACCTTCAATGAGGTAAGCTCGCCCCATGAAGGGAACCAAGGTCTCCAATCCCCGGGAATATGTCGACAGCCTCGATGGTTGGCGACGTGCGTGTGTCGATCGGTTGCGAAAGGCGGCCCGCGGCGATCGTCGGCTGGACGAGGACATCAAATGGGGTCACCTCGTCTATCTCCACTCCGGACCGGTGCTGTTGATTCGCGCCGAAGCAGAGAGGGTGCTGTTCGGCTTCTGGAGGGGGCAGCGTTTGCGAGAGATCGAGTCGCGCCTCAAGCCTTCCGGCAAGTACGAGATGGCGACGATCGAGCTCCGCGAGGGCGATTCCATCCCGGAGGCGGTCGCCCGACGGCTGGTCGAACGCGCGGTGGACCTGAACGTGGAACTGGGCGACCCTCGCGACGATGCCAAGTCCGGTCCGAAGACCGGATCGACGGCGAAATCGAAGGTGCCGACCAAAGCACTATCGAAGCCGGCGATCAAGGCACCGTCGAAAGCACAATCGAAGTCACCGACCACGGCACGGCCCAAGTCACCGACCTCGGCACCGCCCAAGACCCCATCCAAGAAGAAACCCTCCTTGCCTTCCAAGCGTGCGGCCAGATAGAAACGCCTCGAGGTCCCTACCAGACGGAGAACCATGCTTCATCACGTCGAGATCTACGTCAGCGACCTGGATCGAGCCATCGCGTTCTGGACTCCCTTCATGGAGCGACTCGGGTACGAGGCCGAGCGTTGGTCGGCCGGAATCAACTACCTTGCGAGCGAACAGGATCCGTACATCTGCCTGCTCGAAGCGCCCGCGCAGTATGCGGCGGCCGGCTACCATCGGCGAAGGGTGGGGCTCAATCATCTCGCGCTGCGGGCCCGTTCCCGCCAGCTGGTCGATGAGTTGCGGGACTGGGTCAAGGCGTCTGGATACACGTTGCTCTACGACGAGCGCTACCCGTACGCGACGGCACCAGACTACTACGCGCTGTACTGCGAGGATCCGGATCGCATCAAGCTCGAGGTCGTTGCGCCCGATCCGGCCTGACCGGGGATCTTCCCGCACCCGCCCTCGAAGCGGATCCGGGAGTTGGGGATCACTGAGCCCGGCGGAACGGCCCCCGACACAGTTGTTTGCGCGGAGTCGCTCGATGGGAGGTGCTGCCACGGTCGCGGGAGGTCCAAGAATGAGGAAGCCCATCCTGTCTGTCGTGATGCTTGGCTGCGGTGTGCTCTCTCTCGCCATCGCCACGTATCAGCTGGCCGGGGCGCGAATTGGCTGGGGGATCCTGAGCATCGTGTACTCCGTGGTCTTCTTGATCGGTGGCCTGGCGACCAGACGGCGCCGTGCATAGAATCCTGCCGGCTCGCCTAGAACGTGAGGACGCCGGCCGCGACACCGGCGCCGGGGTGACGGCCCGTGCGGTTCTCCGGAGGAGGCATCATGCTGTCGATCGATCTCATCCGGGAAAACCTCGAGAAAAGTCGCGCTCGTGTCCTCGGGCGTGTCGAAGACATGCGTGACCATTGTCTGGTGCGTCCGACACCCAACGGCGGTGCCCACACGCTGTGGACGCTGGGGCATCTCGCCTATATCGAGATGCTGGTTACTAGGACGCTCATGTTGGGGGAAGTGAATCCGCTGGCCGGCTGGGAGGCGATCTTCGATGGGTCCGCAGTGAGCGGAGACAGCGACGCGTTTCCACCATTCGAAGAGGTTCTCGTGATGTGCCGTGAGGCCAGGGAGTCCACCCTCGCGCTTCTGGATAGTCTTTCCGAGGAGGATCTGGATCGATCTGGTGCGCGGGTGCCGACCGGGTACGAAGAGACGTT
>JAGQHR010000460.1 GCA_020431745.1 Candidatus Eiseniibacteriota bacterium | reverse complement strand
TGCTCTTCGTCTCCGTGCTGCGGGAGCGGCTGTTCGTCTGGAAGCACGATCCCTATCGTGAGGTGAAGCGATGATCTTGGTCACGACCGATTCCGTCGAAGGACGTCGGATCACCGCCGTGCTCGGCATGGTCCGGGGCAACACGGTCCGCGCGCGGATGTTCGGCCGGGACATCCTGGCCGGAATGCGCGGGCTCGTCGGCGGCGAGGTCATCGAGTACACCAAGCTCATGGCGGAAAGCCGCGAGCAGGCGCTCGACCGCATGGTGGAAGAAGCCACGAACCTGGGAGCGGACGCGATCGTCGGTCTGCGCTTCGCGACCTCCGAAGTCATGAACCACGCCGCGGAAGTGCTGGTCTACGGAACGGCCGTGCGGCTCGAGTAGCGAACGCAATCCGGACAGACGAACGGGCCGTGTCCTTCTCACGAGGGACACGGCCCGTGGTCGTTCGGTTCGGGACCGGCGAAACGGTCGCTAGCGGGCCCGGATCATGATGCCCTTGGCCTCCTCGGCCGAGGTCTTGAGGCGATAGTAGTAGACGCCGGCCGGAACGGCGTTTCCATCGTCGCCGCGTCCGTCCCACGCCACGTCGAAACCACCCGCCGGGACCGCGAGATCCCGCATCGTCCGGATGGCACGTCCGTCGGCGGAGAAGATGGCCAGGTCACCGTGGCCGTCGCTTCCGAGCTGGAAGTGAAGCGAGGTGCCGTTCGAGAAGGGGTTCGGCTGCGCGTAGGAAGCGGCGGTGGCTCCCCCGTTCATGACTTCGGGAACATCCGTCGGGAAGTTTCCGCGGAAGACCCGGTAGTAGCAACGCCGCCAAATGCTGGGGTTGGACTCCGAGAAGAGCTCCAGATCGATGGCACCCTCGCCGTTGACTCCCATCATGAAGTAGTCGACCCGGATGGTATCCGCGACTCCGATCGTGATCGGAACGGTGGCCTCGTCGAAATAGCAGACTCCGGTCGAGGTCTGGCAGAACTGCCACGCCCACTCCGGCGGAAGGTTCGCCGCCGGTCGGATCGTGATCATGTCCTCGAGCGGATTGTCCAGCACGATGGCGCTGTGGAATTCGTGGATGTCATCCGTCGTGGTGAAGAAGGCGTTGTCGGAGCAATCGATGTCCCACTGGACTTCCGGATCCTCCAGCCCGTTGTAGAGCGTGAACGTGCAGTAGGCGTTGTCCAGCGCATCCTTCGGGTTCTTCAGGGTGACCTGGAGGTAGCCCATTCCTGCGGCGCCTGGGTTGGGGAAGAAGTCGAAGCGCAACGTATCCGGACGGACGGTCTGCTGGATCGTGAGGTTGACTTCCGTGTCGAAGTAGCAGATGCCGGTCGACGTCTGGCAGACCTGCCAGGCCCACCCGACCGGAAGGACCGGGTTGATCTCGAGCGTGACCTGCGCCGGGCCGCTCGTCGAGTTGATCAACGTCGGGAACTCCTTGACGAACTCACCGAGGGGAATCGCCGCATAGGGAGAGCTGCAGGTGAAGTTGACCTCTGCCCGAGCGGCCTGCGTCCAGATCCCGGCCACGAGCGCCAGACCGGCAACGAGCCAGCGCGATTGCCGAAGTTGCATCGATGTCTTCTCCTCTCTTGCGCGGGTCGACTCCCGCTTCAGAGTGTTCAGGGGTGAAACGCGTCTCTTGCCCATCACGACGGGCTCGGTCGGACGAGGGACCCAGAATGCAGCCCGGCCGGGGCAGCGAAACCCAAGGTCCGGTCCTGATCGCAACGCATCCGGCATTTTCCACCGGTGCCGATCCGGACGGTCGGACTGCAGCGCCCCAAGTATACGGGATGCCCGGCGTCCCACCCAAGCAGAGGCTGTTCCCGACCCATAAGTTGTTCCGACGGCGATCTCCCGCCCGGGCCGGTCCGGCCGGACCGGTCTCCGCTACCCGAGGCACCGGGCGGCGTGACCACCCGATCGGCGCCACGCTCGGTTGGCAGGGCCCGCGCGATCCGATACGCTGCTTTTTTCCTGGGCTCCAGTCCGAGCCCCGCCACCGAGGATCACCATCGGGAGAATGCGATGCGTCTCATGCCGAACCTGCCAGGCCGCCGTTGGATCGTCGGGTCTGCCCTCGTCGGACTCGCCTGGAGCTGGGCCCTGGGGCCCACCGCCCTGCACGCGGAGGGCGGCGAGTCCTTATCCACCGCTCCGAATTTCAAGGTCGAGGGACTGGACGGGAAGACCTACCAGCTCTCCGACTTCCTGGCCAAGGGACCGGTCTTCCTCGACTTCTGGACCACGTGGTGCAAGCCCTGCATGCTGGAGCTGCCCGAGTTGGAGAAGCTCCAGAAAAAGTATGCCGATCGTGGCTTCACCCTCCTGACGGTCGCGAGCGACGACCGCAAGACGGCCGCCAAGGTGAAGCCGTTGGTGAAGCAGCGGGGCTTCGAGTTCCCCGTCCTCCTCGACTCCAAGCGGGATGTCGGCAACCAGTACAACGTGCGGCAATACCCGACTTCCTACCTCATCGAACCCGACGGCAAGATCGCCTCCGTCCACGTGGGCTACAAGCCGGGGGATGAAAACGCCATCGAGAAGGAGCTTCTGGAGCTGCTGCCGGAGTCCGCTCCGGCGATGAAGTCGGAAGGGGGAGGAGAGAATTGACATCGGACCGGTGCGGCCGGCTCCTGGCAGCAATCGTGCTGCTGACAGGTGCTGGCCTGGGGGGGCGGCCGGCTGCAGCCCAGGGATTGGGTGACGACGTATCGATCCAGGTCGCGAATCAGTTCGAGTTCTACTGGGACACCGATCTCGAGGAGACCGTGGCCGACGATCGCCTGGACGCGGCGATCTCCCGAGGCCCGTTCACGTTGGGCGCGACCTTCCTCAGCCACTCTCCTTCGGACGCGCAGCGTCTGGATCTCAACGACTACGGCAAGCAGGTGCAGGGCGTGCGCAAGCGCTGGCTGGAGGCGACGACCGACGATCTCGATCTTCGCATCGGCGACGTCTATGCGACCTTCGGACGCGGCCTCGCGCTACAGGTGTTCGAGGATCAGACCGTCGACTACGACAACGTCCTCGACGGGTTCTACGGAGCGGGGTACTTCCGCGACGCGAGCTTCGAGTTCATCAGCGGCACCAATTCGCTGGATGATCCGTTCCAGGTGATGAAGGCGGGGCAGCTCCTCCTTCCGCTTCCCCGTCGCTTCGAACTCGGGCTGGAAGGAGTCTGGAGCGACTCCGTCGGCAGCGGACTGCAGTCCCGCCCCGGGGGGGATCGCCTGATGGGCGCGCACCTGGGCGGCAGCGTCGGCGAGCTGGCCGACGTCTACGGCGAGTACGTCACGCGCGACTACCGCAACTTCCGGCAGGGTGGCTACGAGCCACCGCAGGGGCACGGCGCCTACTCCAACCTGACGCTCTATCTGGGAAAGCTGCAGTTGCTCACCGAGTACAAGGACTTCCTACGCTACGAGCTCCCCTACATCAACCCCCCGACCGCCAACCGCTCGCATGCCTCGACGCTGTTCAATCGTGGCAGCCACGTCGCGAACATCCGGTTCGATGACGAGCGCGGCGGATTGGTGGACGCCTATCTGACGCTTTCCGATCACACGCGACTCAACGGGAGCTACAGCAAGTCGGAGGCGCGTCACTTCCACGCTCCGGCCTGGGAAGCCTACGGCGAGATCGAGCAGTGGCTGCACGGGACCGAGGTCGTGTTGCGCACCGGCGAGACGGAGGAGACGGTGCGCGAGGGGTCGGACAACGTCTTCTTCGAACGGATCACCTACTCGGGAACCGTCGTCCATCCGTTCAACGACATCTGGAGCCTGGACATCACCGGAGAGACCCAGGGCGTGCAGGAGAGCAACGAGGGAACGCGCGACTTCCAGTTCCCGTTCGACTATCGCGACAACATCGTTTCGGCGACGCTCAACAAGTCCCCCAACTACTCCTGGGCCCTGACGGTGGAGTGGACGGACGACGATCGGCAGC
>JAGQHR010000459.1 GCA_020431745.1 Candidatus Eiseniibacteriota bacterium | reverse complement strand
AACGATGACAGAGAAGCAGCCATTCCTGACGGATATCAAGACGATCCGGGAACGGGCCCGCCGTCACATCGAGAAGGGGGCCGTCACCGAGGGCTACCAGGCGGATCGCGAGGTCGTGATCAAGCTGCTCAACGAGGCGCTCGCCACCGAGATCGTGTGTGTCCTGCGCTACAAGCGGCACTACTTCATGGCGAGCGGCATCAATGCCCAAAGCGTGGCCGACGAGTTCCTCCAGCACGCCAATGAGGAGCAGGTGCATGCCGATCAGATCGCCCAACGCATCGTCCAGCTGGGTGGCGCGCCGAACTTCTCGCCGGAAGGTCTGGCCAGCCGGAGCCATGCCGAGTACGTCGAAGGCACCGATCTCATCGACATGATCAAGGAAGACCTGGTCGCCGAGCGGATCGCGATCGATAGCTACCGCGAGATGATCGGGTACCTCGGTGCGAAGGATCCCACGACCCGCCGCATGCTCGAAGAGATCCTCGCGATGGAAGAAGAGCACGCGGACGACCTGGGCGGTCTGCTCGAGGAACTCGGCAGCTGACGGCGCACCTGAACCCCGAGTTCACCATCGCCCTCGCGATGGGAGCCGGGGTCGTGGGCCAGGTCCTGGCGCGGCATCTCCGGGTGCCGGGGATCGTACTGCTCCTCCTCATCGGAGTGGGGTTGGGGCCGGACGCCGCGGGTCTGATCGATCCGGAGCTGGTCCGTCCCGCCATTCACGGGCTGGTCGGCTTCGCGGTCGCCATCATCCTCTTCGAAGGCGGACTGAACCTGGATCTCAAGCGGCTGCGCCGTGAGGCCCAGGTCATCCAGAGACTGATCACGATCGGAGCGCTCGTCACCGCGGTCGGTGGGACGCTCGTCGGCCGCCTGGTGCTGGAGTGGGAGTGGCGCTCGGCGATCCTCTTCGGCACCTTGGTGATCGTCACGGGACCCACCGTGATCACGCCGCTGCTCCGCCGGATCCGGGTCCGGCAGAACGTGGAGACCATCCTCGAGGCGGAGGGCGTCTTCATCGATGCCGTCGGCGCGATCATCGCGGTGGTTGCGCTCCAGGTAGCGCTCCAGCCGTCCGGGACGAGCCTCGGACTCGCCATCCCCGGGGTGCTCGGACGACTCCTCCTCGGCGCGGTCTTCGGATTCATCGGGGGAGCGGTGATCGCGTTCCTCCTGCGCCGGCGTCGCTTGGTGCCGGAGGGCCTGGAGAACATCTTCGTTCTCGGCTTCGCCGTTCTGCTCTTCCACGTCAGCAATCTCCTTCTGGAAGAGAGCGGGATTGGGGCTGTCACCGTGGCGGGTGTCGTGGTCGGCAACGTACGCACGCGCATCTCGCGCGATCTGGCCGACTTCAAAGAGCAGCTGACCGTGTTCTTCATCGGGCTCCTCTTCGTGCTCCTCGCGGCGGACGTGCGGCTCGAGCAGGTGAAGCAGCTGGGCGTGCATGGACTCTGGGCGGTGGCTCTGCTGATGCTGGTGGTGCGACCGCTCAACGTGCTCGCGGCCACCGCGCGGTCGTCCCTCACGGTGCGGGAAAAGGTCTTCCTCTCGTGGATGGGTCCGCGCGGAATCGTCGCCGCCGCCGTGGCGTCGCTCTTCGCGCAGACGCTGGCCGACCATCATCTGCCCGGGGGGCAGGAGCTGCAGGCGATGGTCTTTCTGGTCATCGCCTCGACGGTGGTCGTGCAGGGGCTGAGCGGCGGGCTCCTGGCCCGGGCGCTCGGACTCAGTCGACCGTCGAATCGGGGATTCGTCATCATGGGAGCGAGCGACCTGGGGCGGGCCCTCGGGACCGCTCTGGCCCAGGATCGGGGAGAGATCGTCTTCGTCGACTCGAACTCGGACGCCACGCTGGCGGCCCAGCGGGAGGGGTTCAAGGTCATCTTCGGAAGCGGCCTGCGGGAGAGTACGCTGGCTCGGGCGCAGGTCGACAGCCGCCGCGCCTGCATCGCAGTGACCACCAACGAAGAGGTAAATCTGCTCTTTGCCCGGAACGCGCGCGAGGAGTTCAAAGTTCCTCGCGTGTACGTCGGCTTGCAGCGGGGACATGCCAGCGTCACGGTCGAAATGGTCCACGCGGTCCCCGGCCGGGTGTTGTTCGGGCGAAACCGGGATCTCGAGCTCTGGGATGTACGCTTTCGCCGGGCTCTGGCCACGGTCGAGATCTGGGAGCGGACCGGAACGGTCGAAACCGAAGGGGCTTCGGCTGCTCCCGACGAGGAAAACGGCGAAGGGCACTACCCCGGCTTCCTCCTGCCGATGGTGTTCCAGCGCGGGAACCGTCGCGATCCGGTCGATGAGGAATTCGAGGCAGCAGAACAAGATCGGGTCTGGTTTGCGATTTTCGAAGAACAGCGGGAGCGGGCCGTGGACTGGCTCCGAGAATCCGGTTGGACGAGGCAGGCCCCGGTCCAGGTCGAGCACGCGTAGTCGGGGCCTGCGGTCACCGGCATCCCGGGTCCGTCCGTCCGGTGGGGTCTTCTTCCTGACCACGGTCGCGCTGGTCGCGCTCTCGCTGTGCGACCTCACCCCGGCGCCGTGGAGCGTCGCGTTCGCGCAGGAGGCCGGCGCCCGTGCAGACGGGGGCCTGACCATCCCGGAGCACCCGACGACTCCCGAAGACGTCACGTCGGACAGCCTTCGGACGATCGTCGTGACCGATTCCTCCGGAGCCGCCGGTCCGTTTTCCGCCCCTCCGGAACAGGCCCAGTCGACCGAGGAGCTCGCGCAGCTCGTCGATCCGTTCAAAGGGTTCCGCGTCGACGAGCTGACGCTTTCCGGAGTGCCCGAGGGCCTGAACGGCGACGAGATCCGATCCGGTCTCGTGCTCGCCGGAACGCAGGGGATCTTCTCCCGGGAGAAGCCGCAGCTCTACGCCTCGGTGCTTCGCGAGGACATCGATCGGGTGCGGCTCTTCCTGGCGCGGCAGGGGTATCCGCGCTCTCAGGTCGTCGTCCGCGTCGACAAGCACGGAGATCGAGAGGCGAGGGTCCGTCTCCGGGTTTCCGCCGGGGAGCCGGTGCGGATCGTCGGGATCGAGATCGAGGGAATCGACGCGTCGCAGACGGCGGAGCTCCGCGATCGAATCCCTTTGGAACGCGGCCGCCGGGTGATCGACGCCGAAGTACGCGGAGCCTCGGAAGACATCCGAGGTTGGCTGGAAGAGCAGGGGCATGCACGCGCGCAGGTCGAGACGTATCTGCTGCCGCGATCGACGAACGAAGTCGCCGTCCGGTTCGCCGCGACTCCGGGGCCCGTCTACTTCGTCGATCAGGTGCGGATCGTGGGGACGCACGAGGATCTGGAGCCGCTTGCGCGCAAGACCGCCGGCATCGAGCCCGGAAGCCGCTACTCACCCAAGGCGATCGCTCAGGCCCACGACCAGCTGCGGCTACTCGACCTCTTCCGGCAGATTCGGATCCGTCCCGTGTTTCCCGATTCTTCGGCGCAGGTGGATACGACGGCGAGCGCGCGTCGCACTCTCGACCTGGAGATCGAAGTCTCGAACATCTCGCCGCGAACCCTGGAGACCGGAGTCGGCTACTGGACAGACGACTTCATTCGGGCCCATCTCGCCTGGAAGCATCGCAATCTCTTCGGCGGAGGACGGGGCTTCCGAGCGCGGGGGTTCTACTCGCTCCACAGCCAGGACGTGACCGGCGGCATCTGGTGGCCGGCACTCATCTGGCCACGCACGCGGGGAGAGATTCAGAACAGCCTGGTGCGGGATTCCGAGGAGAGCTACCGGACGTACACCGAACGGGTCGATTTCTCGCTGCTCTACCGTCCGACCCTCAAGACCAACTATCGTGGCGGTGTGCGGCTTTCGGCAGTGAAGCTGGAGAAGCTGACCGACGATCCAGAGGCTTTCGACGAGTCGGGAGGATATGCGACCGTCTTCTTCGGAGAGGCGCTTCTCGATGGGGCCGACGATCGGCTCAATCCGAGCTCGGGC
>JAGQHR010000045.1 GCA_020431745.1 Candidatus Eiseniibacteriota bacterium | reverse complement strand
CCAACAACTGGGACCACCTTCCCGACTACCCGTTGACCGGGGCCGCCTATGTCTCCTGGGTTCGATCGGAGACGCACGACTTCCTTCTCTACGCTTTCTATCACCCGCGGGACTGGACCAACCGCAGGATCAGTCCGCGGTTTCTCGATTCGGAGCACGAGAACGACCTCGAAGCGTTCCTCGCCGTCGTCCGCCGCACCCGCGCCGAAGACGGGATCCTGGAAGGAGGCTTCGTCGTTCATCACGACCGGATGCTTCCCCTCGTCGTCGCCGGCAGTGGATGGATCGCGCGCTCGGGCACGGCCCGGACCCTGCACGTCTCCGCGCACGCCGGCGTGACCCGGCCGGTGCTGGTCCAGGAGGCGTGCGGGCACGGGCTCCTTCCGTGGCCAGACGTCGGAGCGCGCGACCGGAGGCGGACGCCGGAGCCGACCGATCCCAACGTTGCGACCTCGAACCAGGTCGTGTACTACCCGGCGGATTCGACCGCCGGTATCTCCGAGCCGCGACCGCAGGACCGCGACGCGTCCTATCGCCTGATCGACATCTTCGAAGAACACGGGATCTGGAGCCGTCGCGCGGATCCGGCCTTGTTCCGCGGTTCGCGATTCGTGGGCGATTGCTCGGGAGGATGCGGAGCAGGGCTGCGTTCCTGTGAAGAAGACAAGGCGGCGGCGCCCTGGGGATTGGGAGAACCGCCGGGAGAGATCGCGAGCGATCCCGCGCGATTCGTGGAGCGGCACTGCCATGTTCCCGCACCGTTCTCGCATCGCTACCTGCGCAACCCGTACCGATGACGACGACCGCGGGCGGCTCCGATCGACGACGGACCGGGGGGGCCCGACTCGACGACGCACCGTGCGTCGCGACCACCGCAGAGATTTGACAGCGGACCCGGCCTGCCCCACGCTGTCCGCCATGAGGTTCCTCGAGCGGGTCCGCAACCTGCCCTGCCTCGGCGTAGGGGTGTCGACGGAGTACGGAGCCGGCGCCGGGACCGGCGCGCTCGATCCCGCGAAGCTCGCCCGCGCACACCCGGAGTACGCCGGGTTCCTCGAGATCGGCATCGAAACCGACTCCGGCCTCGATCCGCACGCGGAAGAGTGGATCTCCGCCGGTCGGCCCGTCACCTATCACTATCTCGACGTGAACCTGGAAGAACCGGCGGACCTCGATGACGAATGGTTGGCCGAGGTGCGCCGGATTGCGGATCGCATCCGGCCCGCCTGGATTTGCGGCGACGCCGGAATGTGGCACTTCGGCGGACGCGAGCCGGGACACATGCTGCTGCTCCCCCCGGTGCTGTGCGAGGAAGCCGCACAGGCGCTTGCCGCCGGGATCCGCCGCCTGCGCACGGCCACCGGACGCGAGGTGCTGCCCGAGAATCCGCCCGGAGTCGTCTTCCTGGGCGATCGGCACCTGCTCGACTTCTTCGCTCGCGTGTGCGAGCTGGGAGACACCGGGATGCTGTTGGACTGCGCCCACCTCGCGATCTATCAGGAGCATCACGGGCTGGCGCCGCTCACCGGGCTCGATCGCTTTCCGCTGGACCGGGTCGTCGAGCTGCACGTCGCCGGCGCCGGCCGGCGCGACGTCGACGGATGGAGCTGGATCAACGACGATCACTCGACCGCGGTCCTCGACCAGACCTGGGAGATTCTCGAGCACGTCGTCCCGCGCTGCCCCAACCTGCGGGCGATCGTCTTCGAATGCGAACGCAACTCCCTGGAAGACGCGTTGCCGGGTTTCGCGCGGATCGCGTCGATCTGGGATCGGCGCGAGGGCGGCGGAAGTCTCGCTGGAGAATCCGACACTGCGGTGGAACGGAGTCGTGCAGAAGAGCGAGGCCACTCGAAGGCGGAACGCCCGGATCCGCACGCAGATTCGGAAACCGGAGGCGCGCTCGAGCCATCCTCCGACCGTGCGCCGTCCGGGCCGGAGGGACCGGACACGAAGGCGAACACGCTGCAGCGCGTGATGGTGCGCATGCTCTTCGATCTCGACTTCGCCACGCGCGTGCTCGAGGAGCCGGCGCGGACATTGGCGGGGCTCGACCTGCCACCCGATGCCGTCGCCTGGCTGCGCCGCCCGGATCCGCGGGTCTGGAGAGCGGATCTGGAGCGCCCGGGCCGGGCCCGCCGCGTGCTGATGGAAGAGTTCGCGGCCAGCCTCGCCGTCATCGCGGAGAGCACGCAGCGGCTGGCGGTCTGCGACGAATTCTTCCGTTCGGATGCGTTGCACGCATGCATCCAGACCCGGGGCTCGCTGGCCCTGACGTTCGGCGCCTATCTCCAGGAGAATGCGGCGGCGCTCAAGGATCCCCGCGCCTGGCCGCTCGCGGTCCTCGAGACCGAAATCGCGCGGCTCCGAAGGACCGCTCCCGCCGATCCGGACGAAACGGTCGACGCGGACGCGCTCACCTCGCAGCTGGGAGCGGGAAGCGGGGAATCGATGCCGGTTCGCCTTGCATCGGACCGACACTTGGTGGAGACGCGGTCCGGCACCGCGCAGCTTCACGAGGAGATCCTGGGATCCCTGGAGTCCACGGGATCGGCCCTCGCCGACGCCGTCGCCTCTCCCCCGCCACTCCCCTTCGAGCATCTCGATCCGAACGAGCCGGAGTACCTCCTGCTGGAGCTGGATCGGGAGCCCGGTACGCGCCGCCACTGGCTGGTGGGTGCGCTCGAAATCACCGCGGAGCTGTACACGCTCCTGCGGGCCGCGGAGTCGCCGATCCGGCTCACCGAGCTCGAACGAACCGCGTCCGAGCTGGGTGCAGCGGACGGGTCTCGGGAAATCCTGATCGGACTGATCGAGGCGGGGGTGCTCGTCCCGGAATCCCGCGAATCCACGCCGTAGCGCGTCAACGGGGGCGCCGAACGCAGGCACGCCGACGTACCGGCCCCGATCCGATCCACACACGATTTGACAGCGGTCGGCCCCGCTTCCTACTCTCCCCCCTTGGACTCCGCAGCGACGGTCGTTGGGGGTGTCTCGGGGGAAGGCGCGAAGCACGGAGACTCCGTGTCCGGCGACGCCCGCGGGACTGAGAGAACACCCCGGAACCTGATCTGGCTCATACCAGCGTAGGGAAACGACCTCCGGGATTCGGTGCGATGACCGGCTCCCCTCCCACCCGCCCTGCGGAAGAGCTCTCTGAGCAAGGATGAATCCGATCATGAGCTTGCGATCTTCGCATCCGCCCGTCGTGGTCGTGGGTGGCGGCATCCTCGGACTCGCGACGGCCTGGCGCCTGCTGCGCGCGGGCGTACGCGTGACGTTGGTCGATCCCGGGCCCCAAACGAGCGCGACCCGGGCCGCTGCCGGCATGCTCTCTCCGTTCGCGGAGCTTCCCGCCGACCCCGCCATGGCCTCCGCCATGGCCACCGCGCTGGGCGGCTACGCGCACTTCGTCGAGAAGCTCGCGGCCGACGCCGGAGTGGCGGTCGCGATCGACTTCCCGGGAACGGTCCTGCTCGTTCCGGAGACGGAGCGGGTCGCGATCGGCGATCGATTGCGCGCGGCCGGCGCCCGCGTCGAGATGCTCGATGCCGGTGCCCTCCGGAGCGCCGAGCCGATGCTGTCCCTCGACGGCGGTGCCATCCTCCTTCCCGACGAAGGCCACGTCGATCCGCGGCAGCTCCATGACGCGCTGCAGGCCGCGTTCGCCCGTCTCGGGGGGCGCTGGATGCACACCGAAGCGGAATCCATCGTGATCCGGGAACGGGGCGGGGTCGGTCGTCCCGTCGTCGAAACAGGCCTGGGACCGCTCGAGGCCGAGGTCGTCCTCGACGCCACGGGGACGGGCGTCGCTCGCTTTCTCGACGAAGAGCAGCGGCAGCGCCTGCAGCCGCGACCGGTGCGCGGAGAGATCCTGCGCCTGTTGCCGCCCGCCCGCCTCTCGCACCTGGTGCACGAGAGCGGCGGCATCTATCTCGTCCCGCAGACGGATGGATCGATCCTGGTCGGAGCCACCGCCGTCGAAGGGGAACCGCGCCGCGTGACGGTCGGCGGAGTGCAGTGGCTCCTCGAGCACGCGACCCGCCTGGCGCCCGGGCTCGCGCAGGCGGAGATCCTGGAGATCTGGTCGGGGGCGCGCCCCCTCGCCGGCAACGGTGCTCCGGAGCTGGTGGAGGACGCGTCGGGCTTCGTCTTCCACGCCCTAGGGCTCTACCGGAACGGCATCCTCTTGGCGCCCGCGTGGTCGGAAACGCTGGCGAATCGGATCACCCGGGCTCTGGATCGTTCCGGCATCGAGCGTCCGGGCGGCCTCGACGGCAGCAGCGCCCGCTCGGAGATCGAATGGAGCGAACGATGAACATCCGGATCAACGGGGAGAACCGGGAGATCCCGCACGTGGAGACCCTCGCGGAGCTGCTGGCGACGCTGGGGATCGACACCGGATCCACGGGATTGGCGGTCGCGCGCAATGCCGACGTGATCGCGCGATCCCGCCTCGCCGATACACCGGTCGAAGACGGCGATCGCATCGAGATCGTGCACGCAGTGCAGGGAGGATGACATGACGAACGCACGCAAGCTCCGGGGTGGAAATCAACTCACGATCGCCGGACGGTCCTACCGATCCCGCCTCATGGTGGGGACGGGCAAGTACAAGGACTTCGACGAGACGCGGCACGCCCTCGAGGAGAGCGGCGCCGAGCTCGTGACCGTGGCGATCCGGCGGATCAATCTCGATCGCGAGAGCAAGGACAGTCTGCTCCGGCACATCGATCTCGACCGCTACACGCTCCTCCCCAACACCGCGGGGTGCTACACGGTGGAGGATGCGGTGTTGACGGCGCGTCTGGCGCGGGAAGCCCTGGGAACCACGCTCGTCAAGCTGGAGGTGCTGGGCGATCCACAGACGCTGTTCCCCGACAATCGGGCGCTGCTCGAGGCGGCGAAGATCCTCCTCGACGACGGCTTCACCGTGCTGCCGTACACCTCGGACGATCCGATCGTGTGCAAGAAGCTGGAAGAGATCGGCTGCCCCGCGGTCATGCCGCTGGGCGCCCCGATCGGCAGCGGTCTGGGGATCCGCAATCCCTACAACATCCGGATCATCCTCGAGACGGTGAACGTTCCGGTGATCGTGGATGCCGGTGTCGGCACCGCGTCCGACGTCGCGATCGCGATGGAGCTGGGATGCGACGGCGTCCTCCTCAACACGGCGATCGCGGGAGCCGAGGACCCGATCCGGATGGCCCGCGCAATGCGGCATGCCACGGAGGCGGGCCGATTGGCCTACGAGGCGGGGCGGATTCCGCGCAAGCTCTATGCGAACGCGTCCAGTCCGCTGGAAGGAGTCGTCGAGACGGTCGCGAGCTGACCGCATGAGCCGCGCGGACGAGGCGAGCCCGTTCCGGGTCCTCGCGATCAGCGATCGCACGCTGATGGGACCGGATCCGGTCGCGACCGCCCGGCGCCTTTGGGATCACCGACTCCCGAGCTGGGCCCTCCAATGGCGGGAGAAGTCCGCTTCGCCGCGGGAGGTCTACCGGGACCTCCTGACGCTCAAGACGGACCTCGAGAACGATCCCGCGATCCTCGTCAACGATCGGGTCGACCTCGCGCTCGCGCTCGGGTTGCACGTGCATCTCACGGAGCAGTCGATTCCCATTCGCGTGGCCCGGACGCTGCTGCCGGCCGGCACCTGGATCGGCCGCTCCGTCCACTCGGCGGCGCGCGCACGGGAGGCCGCGATGGAAGGTGCGGACTACCTGCTCTTCGGTCCGATCTTCGACACGCCGTCCAAGCGAGCCTATGGCGCGCCGCAAGGGTTGGCGGCACTCGCCGCGGTCGCCGGCGCGGTGTCGGTTCCGGTCATCGCGGTCGGTGGAATCGACCGGACCACCGCTCCGCGATGCGCGGAGCACGGCGCGTCGGGCGTGGCGGCGATTCGCGAGATCTGGGAGAGCGACGACCCCGCACGCCGTTTGTCCGAGCTGCACGACGCGTTCGTCGACTCTCTCTGAGCGGGGACGACCGGTCGCTCAGTGCGCCGACGGATCACGCGACATCGCCGGGCACACGGACTCGTAGATCGCCTCCGTCCGCCGCACCATCGCCTCCAGGCTGTACTCGGCGACGGCACGGGCTCGGGAGGCGCCTCCCATCCGTTCTCGCAACACGGCATCGGAGACGAGCGGGAGGAGAGCGCGCAGGAGTGGCGCAGGCTGACGGGGCGGCACCAGAAACCCGTTCTCCCCCTCCTGCACCAGCTCCGGATTCCCGCCGACGTCGGTGGCGACGCAGGGCAGACCGGCGGCGAGCCCCTCGAGAAGCGCGTTCGACATGCCTTCCGACTTCGAGTTGAGGACGAAGACGTCGCTCGCACCGAGAATCTCCCGCACGTCGGCGCGATGGCCCAGAAAGAGCACGCGATCTTCGACGTGGCGATCCCGGGCGAGCTGCCGGCAAGACTCCATGCGATCGCCATCTCCCACCAGCGCGAGCATCGGCCCGCGGGGAGCGCCGGCAGGAACGCCGACCACACCGGCGGCGGGAAGCGACGCGAACGCTTCGATCAGCTCGGCATGCCCTTTGATCGGATGGAAGTTCGCGACCATCGCGATCAGGACCTGGCCGGGCGCGACTCCCAGCTCGGCGCGTTTGGCCGCTCTGACCTCGGATGACGGGGCCGGCGGCAGCTCGACCCCGTTGGGAACGCGATGGCGCCATCGGGGATCGATTCCCCAGTCCCCCAGCACCTCGTCCGCGGCGATCGATACGGACACGAACTGGGTGCGCGGCCCCGCGGTCACGCCGAAGAGGGCGCGGAAGACGGCCGGCCGGGGCAGGATCTGCTGCCGAATGCCGATGAGGTGAACCGCCCGCGGATAGAGCGCGTTCACTCCGATCCCGATGAGGTTCGCTCCGTACAGATAGGAGTGCACGATGTCGACGCCGTCGCGCTCCAAGCGTCGCGCCAACCGGGCGATTCCCGAGAGACCGGCGGGCGTGAACACCGACCGCACGCCGGATTCCTCGATCGGAACGCCCATGGCTTCGACCTCGGCCAGGAAGTCGCCCGTCCTGCGCGTGAGGTAGAGCCTCGGTTCGAAGCGCGACCGATCGAGTCCGCGCAGGAGATGGGTCAGGTGGCGCTCGGCTCCCCCGAAGCGCAACGACCCGAGCAGATACGCCACGCGCAGCGGCGTGCGCCGATCCCCGTCCATGGCCGACACGGTCTCTCCTTCCTCCCGTCCATCGGAGCGAGCCCCCGGGAGTCTCCCGGAGGCCGTGCATCGTCGCAACACCGAAGCGGGAGTGTTCCTGCCGGGGAACGGATCTCGCTCGACGGCCCTTCCGCGTCGAGGTGACGTCGCGCCGCATGGATGCGGGGCGTTTCCCTACCCAGGAGGCTGCCATGTTCGATGACGCGATTCCCCGTGCCTTGTTCCTTCCGCTGTCGGTGCTCGCCGGTCTGGCGATCCTTCTCCCGTCCCGCGTCGAAGCCGGAGACGAGGCGGTGCCTCCGGCGAAGAAGACCTACTCCGTCCAGGTCGTCGATCTGGAAACCGGCGTCCCAGTCGAAGGGGTGACGATCCGGATCCGCGAGAACGTCACCACGCGCTACTGCTACTGGATCGAGGACGAGGTCTGCTCGGACTGTCACCCCGTCCCGGAGTGGCAGACGGCGACCCTCACGACGGGGATCGACGGCACCGCGAGCGTCGACTTCACGCTTCCCTGGTGCCTCCTCATCGATGACGCACCTCCCACCTGGATCAAGAGGGAGCACGCCGGATGGGAAGCGCCGGAGGTCGTCGAGAATCCGTCCGAAGGCATCTACTCTCCCTGGATCCTGGCCGGATGGACGAACGGCCCGGCTCCATTGACCCACCTCGTCACCGTCACGCGGGAGGATCGTCTCGCGGAGACCTTCGCGCCCGTGCTCCACGCACACCGGGGGCTCGAACGACAGGAGGATCTGGGCAACGTGGCGGAGACGCTCGATGCCCACGCCTCCCTCGCCGTCTACAACGTCCTGGGACAGCGGCTCTACGGACCGTCGGCCATGCCGCCGTACCACGTGTGGGAGGGGCATTGGTGGGACACCCAGGGGCAGGGAACGATGCCCACCTGGACCAGAATCGACATCGATGACGACTGGCGCTATCGCGGCGCGGGGCCCGGAAATCGCCCGCTCTACTACCACGTGTTCCCGCACCGGGACGGCGCGGTCGTGCAGTACTGGCTTTGGTTCAACGCCAACGATCCCAGCGCGCACGAGGAAATCCCCTCGGTGCACGAGGGCGATTGGGAATGCTTCGCGCTCTATCTCGTCTCGGACGGAGCGACCTGGACGCCGCAGGAAGTGAGCTTCTCGCAGCACGCGGGAGGAACCACGTTGGGACCGGATCAGGTCTGGTGGTCGGCCACCGCCGCCCCGGCCTACTTCGACGTCGCCGAGGGCTTTGCGCCCTCCCGGACCCATCCCCACGTCTGGGTTGCCGCCGACTCGCACGCGCTCTACTCGCGGTTCCAACCGCAGTACGCCCTCGACATCGATCTGCTCGGCTGCCGTCTTCATTTCGGAGACCGCGTCGACTACAACCTCGGCGGCAACCCCCACGGGGACCATCGCTACTTCACGTGGGACCGGCTCGTCGACATGGGCGAATACTGGTACGGCACGGAGGCGCACGGCGAGGAATACTTTACTCACGTGTTCGGCGGGCCGCTCGAGTGGCTCGGATTTCAAGGGCGCTTCGGTGAGAGCCTCTGCACGGAGCTGCCGGGATGCGGGATCGGCTGCGACTTCCCGCTCTACGCGGAACGCGCATGGGCGCCGCGATCGCCGTTGGTGCCGGAAGCTCCCCACCAATGGCGGGACTTTCCGCACGGGGACGGTCCCTGGGGAAACGATGTGCCGTCGGGAGCGACCGTCTCGTACGTGGAGGCCCGGCAGATCGGCAATTATCTCGGCCGCTACGCTCCCTGCGCAGACGGCTCCGGTGATGTGATCTTCACGCGCGTCGGCAACGCACCGCTCGGCGTGGCGGGAGTCGCGATCGTCACCGTGCTCTCCGGAGACATCGTGATCGCGGAGGCCGAGGACGGGCGCCTCGCCCTCCCGCCGTCCTCCGACGGCTGGTACGACCTGCGCGTGGCAGAGGTGGAAGGAGCGGGCACGGTCCGTTTCGACATCTACCCGGACGGTCGGGCCGAGGCGCCCGTCGCGGAGAACCTGATCTGCGACATCGATCCCTGCGGCACCTCCGCCGTGGGCACCGCGGAACGCCCCGTTGACGGCGGAGTCCGCATCTTCCCCAACCCGACCGAGGGGGGTGCGCGCTTCGACTTCGCCCACCTGCCGAGCGGGATCAGAGCTTGGTCGCTCCACGACGTAGGCGGCCGCCGCATCACGGGCGGATCGCTGCGGACGGGATCGGACGGGACGGGAAGCTCCGTCGCGTGGTCGGGGCGCGACGATTCCGGACGCGAGGTGCCGAGCGGACTCTACTTCCTCCTGCTCCACGGTCTGGAGGGGACGACGCCGGTCGGAACCGTCACCGTGACGCGCTAACCCGAACCATTCACGAAGCGATCCGTTGCGACGATCGTTGATGAATAGTCCGGGCTGAACGCGCGATCGCCGTCGTGTCGGGAGGATCCGACTCGCGTATGCTCCCCGCATGACGGAGGAACGCGACGGCAACGCATCCGAGGAACCGGTCGAGCTTCCGATCGAGGACTTCCTGGATCTCCACCCGTTCCGGCCCAAGGAGATCCTGGAGGTGGTCGATTCGTACCTGGAAGCCGCGGTGGAGCACGGCTGGCGCGAGGTGCGCCTCATCCACGGAAAAGGGACGGGGTTTCAGCGCGATCGCATCCAGCAGAGGCTGCGCGACCATCCGCTGGTCGAAAGCTTCCGCGACGCACCCGCGTCCCGCGGACACTGGGGAGCCACCGTCGTTCACCTCAAGGCTGCGGAGTAGGGCGAGGCTCAGCTCTCGAGCGAACGGCGGGCCGTTTCGATGCCGGTCACGTAGGGATCGAGGGCAGCGACCGCGGATCGCAGTCGATCGCGGATCAACGGTTCCTGCTCGGTTCCGGGGGCGCCCAGGTGGGTTCGGGATGCGAGAAAGTCCGCGGTTGGGACGCGGGCCTGCAGCGCCGGGTCGCCGGCGCGGAGAGGCGCGTCGGCGTCTCCCTGCGAACGGGGATCGGAATGCTCGGGGGAGCCCGATCCCGTAGCGCTCGCTTCTTTCACGCGGCGGTAGGCGTCGCGGAACGGGATCCCCTGCCGGACCAGGTCGTAGACGCGATCGGTCGCGAAGATCTCGTCGCGCAGCGCCGCGGCACAGGCCGCTCGATCCACTTCCAGTCCCGCGACCGCCGTCGTCATCACTTCGACGAGAGCCCGGGCCTCGCGCAGTCCGGCGAGAACCGGAGGCTTCGTCCGTTGCAGGTCGCGATGATATCCGGCCGGAAGGCCGTGGAGCGTCGCGGTGACCTCGACGTACCGTCCCAGCATCGAAGCGGGGACGGCCCGTGCGAGCTCGAAGAGATCGGGATTGCGCTTCTGCGGCATGATGCTCGATCCGGTCGTGAGGCGCACCGGGAGTCGGAAGTACCCGAACGCCTCGGAGGAGAACCACACGAGATCAGCGGCGAAGCGCCCGAGCGTCAGGCTGACCTGATGGAGCACACCCAACGTGGCCGCCTCGAGCTTGCCTCGCGTGTTCTGCACCTGGACGGTGTTGACGTCGACGTCATCCAACCCGAGGAGCTCCGCCACGCGCTCCCGGTCCAGCGGAAGCGGCACTCCGTACCCGGATCCGGATCCGAGCGCGGAACGATGCGCCCAATGGAGCGGCCCCGGAAAGAGCTCCAGATCGTGAACCAGCCCCTCCGCGACGCCGGCAAGGAGCTGCCCCACAGTCGAAGGCATGGCCTGCCTCGTGTGGGTGTAGCCGGGCAACGGGGTCGTGCGTTCTTCGGCCGACCGCGTCAGCAGCGACTCCGCGAGATCCGCGACGCGTGCCGCGAGCCCCACCAGCCGTTCCCGCACGAGCAACCGGAGCGCCGCGATGACCTGATCGTTCCGCGACCGCCCCGTGTGGATCCGGCGACCGGCTTCACCCGCCCGTTCGACGAGGAAGAGCTCGAGCGCGGTGTGCCCGTCCTCGTGCTCGGGCAGGATCCGGAATCGCCCCGCCAGCGATTCCGCACGCGCTTCGCGCAGAGCCGCCAGCACCGGTTCCAGCTCGGCCGGCGCGATCACCCCGATCTCGCAGAGCATCCGGGCATGCGCCGCCGAAGCGAGGCAGTCGAAGGGCAGAAGCTGGAGGTCCCAGACCGGATCGTCCCCGACGGTAAACGCGAGCAAGCTCTCATCCGGATCCACACCGTCGGCGTCCCACAGTCGCATCGCGGCCCCCGTTCGCCGATCAGCTCGGCGGCATCTCGTCCGCACCCGCCACGCGCAGAATGAGGCGGTGCGCTTTCAGCCGCA
>JAGQHR010000458.1 GCA_020431745.1 Candidatus Eiseniibacteriota bacterium | reverse complement strand
TGATGGAAACGGCTGGATCGCGCTCGCCGAGTCGCTCCTGCGGATCGATCCGAGCGGTGTTCCAGAGCGGCTCCCCCGGCCATCCCCGAAACCTTGGGACGAATGGGGACCGGACTGGGCGAAGGAGCACGGTTGGGCGCCGCTCGCCACCGATCGGCCCAACACCGAATCGATCCCGTCGGACGTCGTGGGATCGCTCGATCTCGGACGAGTCAATCTCGCCTTGCCCGGACGGGACGGGGAGCTGTGGCTGGGCAGCGAGTCCCGGGGACTCCTCCGCATCACGCCCCGCGTGGTCTCGGCACCCGGGTCGCAACCCCTCGGCTGGACTATCGACGCGTGTCTCCCCTCCTTTCCCTCTGCGACTCTCGGTGTCCTCGTCAACGGTCGGTACCCCGCCGCGCTGGTCACTGAAGGCGGTGAGGTCTCCCTTCCCGCGGAGATCTTCCCCGACACCCGAACCGTCGGCGTCGGGCGAGCCCGGGACGGTGGGTTGTGGATCTCGAACAACGAAGGCGTGGTCCGCTATCGCGACGGAGCTTGCGTCCAGTATCGGATGGAAAGGGACGAGCACGCCGCGGTCTGCTACGAAGACGAGGACGGATCCCTCTGGTGGCTCGGTTCCGGCGGTCTCTTCACGGCAGCCCCCCCCTCGGACCCGGATTCCTTGATCCATCCGACCGTGTTGCCCTACCAACGCAGCTGGTCCCAGATTCTGGGCCAGACCAGCGACGGATCGATCTGGATCGGCTCCAAGGACGCGCTCACTCGCGTGCGCGACGGAAGCCTGCACACGTTCCAGACTTCCGACGGGCTGCCGCCCGGGGAGCCACGCCAGATCTGGGAAGACGCGGCCGGACGGCTCTGGTTCACCACCCGGGGCAGCGGCCTCGTCTGCCTCCGAGACGGAACCTTCCTCTCGTGCACGACCGCGAACGGACTGCCGGACGACACCCTGGGCGGAATCCTGGAAGACGACTCCGGTCGCCTCTGGATCAACAGCAATGGAGGGATCTTCGTCGTGCAGACGGCCTCTCTCGAGCGGTTCGCCGTCGGATCGTCCCACCAGGTTCCGTGCGTCCTCCTGAGCGATGTCGAGGGCAACCGTTGGGCCTCACGCGGCACCGACGGTCGTTTCTATTTCGAGACCATCCAGGGCGTCGTCACGGCGTACCCGGAACTCCTGCCTCCGCCGGAATCGCCGCCGGTCGCACGCATCCGCGGCGTCGAAGCCGGAGACCGTGACTATGCCCGTACGAGCCTCGTCGCTCTGCCCCGCGGACTGCGCAACTTCGAGGTCCACTACACCGCTCCGTCCCTTACCGAAGCGGACTTCCTCCGCTTTCGGGTCCGACTGGAGGGCATCGACGACGATTGGGTCGAGGTCGGGGCACGGCGCACTGCCTACTTCACGCACGTCCCCGCCGGAAGCCATCAGTTCTCCGTCATCGCCGCGAGCTCCGCCGGCGAGTGGGCACGCGTCGGCGATACGATGACGATCGAAGTTCCCGCCTTCCTCCACGAGACCCTGGCCTTCCGCACGGGAATCCTGATCGTGCTCGTCCTCGGCCTGGCCTCCGCCTACGGAGTCCGCATGCGCTATCTCCGCGGCAAGTTCAAGGCGGTCGAGGCCGAAGTGCGCAAACGGCGCGATACCGAGCGCTCGCTGCGCCGCCTCGGCCAACGTCTGATGACCGCTCAGGAAGACGAGCGCCGCCACATCGCGGCCGAGCTGCACGACGACGTCAATCAGCGACTCGCGCTCCTGACGGTGCGGCTCGACCTGGCCGGACAAAAGACCCCCGAGCTCACGGAGCTGGGTCAGATGTGTCGGACCGTCACCGAGGACCTCCAGCGGATGTCGCGAATGCTCCACCCCGCCAAGCTGGAGCAGCTCGGTCTCGCGCCCGGCCTCGCCGCGCTCTGTCGCGAGATCAGCCTGCACGAGGGATGGGAAGTGACGTTCGATGCCACGGACGTTCCGAGCGAGATTCCCGACGCGCTCGCACTATGCTTCTATCGGGTGGCGCAGGAGTCCCTCCACAACGCACTCAAGCACAGCCGAAGCGATCGCGCCGAGGTTCTGCTGAGCGGAGCCGGGACTCGACTGAGGCTGGACATCCGCGACTTCGGGGTCGGCTTCGATGTCGAGGACGTCGTTCGGAACGGTGGAATCGGCCTCGTCAGCATGCGCGAGCGAGCCCAGTCGTTGGGCGGTGATCTGGCCATTGAATCGAATCCCGGAGCCGGCACCCGGATCCGGCTGGAAGCGCCGCTCGACGGAAAGGAGCCCATATCCTGATGAGCGCACCGACGGTGTTCCTGGCCGACGACCACGCGATGCTCCTCGAGGCGTTCGCCAAGCTGCTCGAAGACACCTATCAGGTCGTCGGAACGGCGGAAGACGGTCGGCAGCTGGTTGCGCGCGCATCGGCCTGCCGCCCCGACGTGATCGTGCTGGACGTGGGCATGCCGAACCTCAACGGCATCGACGCGGCTCGTCAGCTACGGAAGCTGCTGCCCCAGACCCGCTTCGTCTTCCTGACCATGAACGACGATCCCGATGTGGCCGCACAGGCTCTGAAGGACGGTGCGTCCGGATACCTGCTCAAGAGCAGCGCCGCCTCGGAGCTCCTCGCGGCCATCGACAGCGCGCTCAAAGGGCGCGTCTACGTGAGCCCGCTGGTGACACGCGAGATCCTGACCTCCGTCCGGACGGGTGAGCCGGCGAAGACGAAGCTCACTCCGCGACAACGGGAGATTCTGCAGCTGATCGCCGAAGGCCGCTCCATGAAGGAGATCGCCAGCGAGCTCGGCATCACGCCGCGGACCGTCGCCTACCACAAGTACGCGATGATGGACGCCCTCGGCATCCAGACCACGGCAGAGCTGGTGCGCCACGCCGTCGACCAGGGCCTGACCCCGCCGTAGGCCGGTCGGACCCAGCGCAGGTCCTCGCAGATCCCCAGTGCTGTCGACCCCTGGGGACGGCATGGCTATCCCCCGACCCTGGCTATCTTTCCCTTCCGACCCTGTCAGTTCTGACAGTGTGAGCCGATCGCGCTTCTCGGCAGACTTCACACCCATGAAGCGAATTCGACCCACTGCCGTGATCGCCGACGACCACGCCGCCATGCGAGACCTCGTCCGGAGGATGCTACTCCCCCGTTTCGACGTCGTCGCATCCGCGACGGACGGAGCCGATCTGATCGACGCCTGGCAGGCGCACCGACCGGATCTCCTCGTCGTCGACGTCGACATGCCCCGCCTCAACGGGATCGAAGCGGTGCGGCGGATTCGCGGACTCGGAGGATCGTCCATCGTGGTCATCCTCACCGTTTCCGACGATCGGGACCTGGCGGAGGCGGCACTCGAGGCCGGAGCCAACGCCTACGTCGTCAAGACCCGCATCGCGAGCGACCTGTTCGACGCGATCGACGCGGCCCTGGCGGGCGGCTCGTTCGTCTCACAACTGGGTTAGCGACGGGAGAGATCTCGTTGCAGCTGTCTTCTCAATCGACACCAAGGAGGATCGTCACCGTGACCGCCGCCCGACCCCAATCCAACTCACGCTCCGCTCCGCAGGTCCGCCGCTGGACCTGGATCTGCGTCGCAGCCTCGCTCGTCGTCCCTGGTCTCGCGCGGGCTTATCAGAGCTTCAGCGAGGACTTCACGACCACGACCTACGAGGACACGGACCAGACCACCGCGAACTGGAACACCGCCCAGGGCGTGCTGCAGCTCCCTACGTTCCCCCTCAGCCTGAACGGCAGCACCGATACCCCGGACATCGCGAATGATTTGACCATCGCGGGCGACTACGCCTATGTCGCGGACCGCAACTCCGGGCTGCAGGTGATCGACATCAGCGATCCCGCCAGCCCCGTCCTGGTCGGCACCCTCGACACACCGCACCAGGCGGAGGGCGTTTCCGTCGATGGCGACTACGCCTTCGTGGCCGACC
>JAGQHR010000457.1 GCA_020431745.1 Candidatus Eiseniibacteriota bacterium | reverse complement strand
GTATGACTACTGGTTCCCCGGCAGGCAGGTCGAGCGGCTCTACGATGCGGCGGTCGCCGATAGCGTGACCCGGCCCCTCCCGCCGACGATCAACGCGCGGACCCGCGACGAGTGGCTCGCGAACACCCACTCGCTCTTCGGGCGACGTTTCAAGGGGCATTTGGAGCCGCGCATCCAGGTCTCGCACCCGATCAGCCGGACCTCGAACCTCTTCTTCAACTACGGACACTTCTCGCAGCGTCCGGCCTACTTCTACGTCTATGCCAAGACGAATGCGCAGTCGTCGGAGGAGTTCCCGCGCATCGGCAACCCGGATCTCAATCCCGAAGTCGCCGTGCAGTACGAGCTGGGCGTCAACCACCAGTTCGCGCCCGACAAGGCGGTCAAAGTCGTCGTCTACAACAAGGACATCTACGACTATCCGACCTCGACGACATTGACGCTGACCGATCGCGGGACCCGCCGGGCGGACTTCTTCGTCTATCGGAACCTCGACTACGCGCGGTCACGCGGCGTCGAGATCGAGGTCCGGAAGCAGCGCACCAACCACACCTCGTGGGCCGTCAGCTACACCTTCTCGAACGCCAAAGGCAAGAGCTCCGACCCGAACAACCTCTCCGTCGTGCGCGAGTCGGGAGGCGACGCGCGCGAAACCGCGCTCGAAGAGGAATACATGTGGTGGAACCGGCCGCACAAAGTGACGAGCTGGTTCACCTACCAGATCCCGCGCGGCGACACCGGCGGCAAGTTCCTCGGGCTCCGGCTGCCCCAGGACCTCAAGCTGAACGCCTATTTCATGATGCAGTCGGGTCGTGCCTACACCCCGGAAGACGTCTTCGGAAACTTCACCGACGTCGCGTACTCGAAGAACGGCCCGTTCGACTCCAGCCTCAATGCCACCCTGGTGAAGGGCTTTCAGCTGGGATCGCGGCACTTCGAGCTCACGCTCCAGGGTTGGAACCTTCTCAACCGCCGGAATGCGACCGACTTCGATCCCGTCACCGGTGAGCGATGGAAGCCGGGGCAGGGCTCTCTCGGGGTGAACCCGCTGGACGATCCCGCGAGCCTGCAGCTGAGCGATGTCGAGCTCGCCGAAGTCGCGAACGTCCACCTCGACGTCAACCGTGACGATCCACGACTCAACGGACTGCCTCCCGGATCGGCGGAGTACGAGCAGGTCTACTCCGAACTCGAGGCAGAAGCCGCCGCGCTCGTCGCGCCGGGGTTGCGCCGTCAGGTCATCGCGACCATCAATCGGTATTCGGATCCGTCGATGATCGCGGCTCCGCGGCACGTCCGCGTCTCCATCGGAATGGAGTGGTGATGCGCACGCCGTTGTCGAAACGAGTCCGCCTCGCAGGAACCATCTGCGCTGCCTGCATGCTGGTGATGGCTAGCGGCCTGATCAGCGGCAGCGCCTTCGCACAGACACAGCTCGGCGGACAGCGCGTGGCCACCTCGAGCGGGACCTTCCTCAAAATCGGAATCGACGCGCGCGGGGCGGCGCTGGGCGGCGCCTACAACACCCTGGTCGAGGGTGCCGCCGCCACGTTCTACAATCCGGCGGGAATCATCGGCCGCAACGGATTGCCCAACGCGCACTTCAGCTACGCCGCCTGGCCGGCCGGAATCGACATCGGCGAGGTGAGCTTCGCCCGCCCCTTCGATCCCCTCGGCGGACAGATCGCGGTTGGCTTCGCCTTTCTCGGCACCGACTTCGAGGAAACGACGGAGTTCTATCCCACTGGGACCGGACGGACCCTCAGCTACTCCGACTTCCTCGCCTCGGTCAGCTTTGCCCGCCTCTTCACCGACCGGTTGACCATCGGGGTGAGCGCGAAGTACCTGCGCGAAGACATGGGATCGAACATCGGAGGCCCGGTCACGACGGGACTGCTCTTCGACGCGGGCACGATCTACGAGATGGGCTATCGCAACGGCCGGTTGGCGATCACCCTGATGCACTTCGGTCCGGATCTGAGCCCGAACGGCACCTACACCAGCCACGTCACCGACTCGGAAGTGTCCTACAGCACGTTTTCTCCCCCGACCCTCTTCCAGCTCGGTTTCTCGATCGACGCCTATGCCCAGGGACCGCATCGCGTGAACCTCGCGACGCAGGTGGTACATCCCGCGGATCAGAACGAGACGCTGCGCGCCGCCGGGGAGTACTGGCTGCAGGACTCCTACGCTCTGCGGGCGGGCTACGATTTCGCGGCCGACGAGCTGGCCTTCTCGGCCGGACTGGGATTGCGCCTCCACCTGCTCGATCGGGACGGCACCCTGGACTACTCGTTCACCGAAGGCGGCAACCTCTCCGCGGTCCATCGCTGGAGCCTGGGGTTCGGACTGTGAAGCGGCCGGTGCGAATCGGCGGTTTGCGGTCGCCCCTGCGCGTGGTTTCCCTGGCCGCGCTCGGCGCGGTCGTCCTGCTCGCGGCCTGCGGCCAGGAGTTCCATCTGCCCCCCCGGCCCGAGCCGGGACGCATCCCGACCGCGGGAACGTACAACCTCGAGGCCATTTGGACCCTCGACGCTCCCACGGACTTGGCCAGCCAGGGCAGCTTCCTCTACGTGATCGAAGGCGACGCCACGGTGCATGCCTACCTCACCGAGCAGCGGACGCCCCAGCAGACCCCGTTCGTCGCCGAGTTCGAGGGCCTGGTCCATCCCGTGCACGTCGCGATCGCGAAGAAAGATTCCACCTTCGTCTTCGTCGCCGATGCCGGGGACATGACGGTCAAGCGCTATCACTTCACGGGCGGCGCGATCCGGCAGACCATCCAGGACTCCAGCTGGGTCGAGCTTTCCGGACTGGCCGTCGACGGGGACCTCAACGTCTACGTCTCCGATGCCCCCCGCAACGTGGTCTACCGGTATGCACCGTCGGGCGAGGTCGACCGGTTGGTTTCGGACCTTGGTTCCGGAACCGGTTTCGTCGACGGTCCCACCGGGATGTTCTTCAACGGCGTGCACCTCGTGGTGTCCGACACGAACAAGAACTGGGTTCAGCGCATCGTGCCCGACACTACGAACATCGCGGCGTCCGGGGATCCCATCGGGGTCGACTTCACCCTCCACGAGCCGATGGATGTGACCTCCGACCGCGATCGCTCCTTCATCTACGTGGCCGACACCGGCTCCGATCGGATTCTCAAGTTCCTCACCACGGGCGCCTTCGAAGACTCCGTCTATTCGCCGTTCAAGACCGAAACGACCCTGGAGATCCCCATCGCCGGACCGCGCTACGTCGCGACGGAGGGAGACAAGGTGTTCGTGTCCGATCCCGCGAACGATCGCGTCGTCATCTTCAAACTGGCGAGTGGACCGATCTGATGCGCACTCCGACCCACAGCCCGCGCTCCCCGCTCGCCGGCCAGTTCCGGCTCCGGCGCCCCGGCGTCTCCGCAGGACCTCTCGGCCCGACGTTGCTCCTTCTCGTTGCTCTGCTGAGTGCGGCGGTGGCCGATGCGTCCGCCTCCGATCGCGAGCTCTCGGACGCGATGGCATTGGGACCGCTCGCCACCGGAGACGTCAACATCAGCTCGCGCATCACGACCGGCAACAACATCGGCCTCACGGTCTACAACGACGGGTTCATCGGGACCAACCTGGCCAACCGTAACCCGTCCCTGGAATACCCGCTGGGCAGCAACATCGAGCACCTGGTTCGGGCCGGAGTCTGGATCGGGGGACTCAATGCGCGCGGCGACACGCTCGTCTCCACCTCGACGGTGGCCGGGCGGGCCGGCTCCCGGGACTTCACCAGCGAGTTCGTTCCGGTCACCGGGATCACCGAGCTCTCGTTGCTCCCCAACAGCCGCTACTTTTCACGCGACGCCCGGAGCGAGCAGGACTTCCGCTTCTCCTTCGCGGACACGGCGGCCTTCACGCGCGACACCGAGGATCACCGTCCTCTCGACGTGCAGATCGATGTCGAGACGTTGCTCTTCTCTTTCGAGCCCTTCGACG